>JANOTU010000262.1:0-5161 GCA_031416515.1 Hyphomicrobiales bacterium | reverse complement strand
GCCTCATTTCACCAACTCCATGCGGCGCAGCGCCAAGGTGACGATGACCGAAAGGATGGCCACAACCAGAAAGGCCATCGCCGCTGTGTAACTCGTGTCAAATTGCTTGAAGCCGCTGACATAGGTGTAAAGGGAGATGGTTTCTGTCATCGATCCCGGCCCACCATCGGTGAGCACCCAGATGATGTCGAAGATGCGAAACAAATCCAGACCGCGAATGAGAATTGCAATGGCGATGACGGGCTTGATGGCGGGAATAACGATCTGACGCAGAACCCGCCACCAGGATGCGCCGTCAAGTTCAGCCGCTTCGAGCTGCGACTGGTCGACATTTGACAAAGCTGCCAGCAGCAGCAAAAACATGAAAGGTGTCCACTGCCACACTTCACAAATGATGATGGCGGGATAAACCAGCATCGGGTTGACGGTCCACAACATCGTCACAGGCTCGCCCGCAAAGAAATTAACGATCTGGCCAATTGGTCCGAAACGCACATCGAACATCAGGCGCCAGGTCGCGCCAGCGACAATGGGTGAGATCACTGTTGGCAGGACCAGAAGCGCCACAAAGATCTGCCGGCCTGGCATTCGATCCAGAAACAGCTGGGCCAGCAGGAACCCCAGGACCAACTGCAGCGGCAATGCTATGACCGTAATCAGCAAGGTGTGGCCGAGCGCCCACCACAACCGGGAATCCCTGAACAGTTGCTTGTAGTTCAGCAGCCCCTGAAACGAAGTATCAACCTCCGTCATTGTCAGGTTTTGAAAACTTACGACCAGGGAATAAATCAGCGGGAAGATACCGACAAGCAACAGCACAAAAATCGCCGGACTGATCATCAGATACTTGAAGTACCTGTCAGACGAAAGCGACAGTCTGTTCGAGAGCGACTGGGCGGTGTTCATGGATCGCTGCGGGCCTTGAGGAAAAGTGGAGGACCGCGAGATGCGGACCCTCCACCACTGTGGATGTTATTGGGGATAGGCACCCGGCTTCGCAGCCCAGGCCTGGTAGATTTCTTTCTGTTTGTCCACGCCAACTTTTTCAGTAATGGCGTCAAACTGCGCGGCCATCGTATCAGCCACAGTCTTGGCACCGGTTCCCGCCCACAGGCTGCTGATGGCTTTCGTCATCGCTTCATCATACTTGTCCTGTTGAAGCATTGACAGGTCAAGCAGGCCTTTTTCACCCGACAGCTTGATCGTGTCGAGATAGGCGCCGGCATCAGGCCAGAGCTTGCGATATTCTGCGCTCTCATAATGCGAGGTGCGGAACGGATCGCGCAATGTATATGGCAGCTGCACGCGCTCCAGGCTGGTCTGCTTGCTGTTCAGCCACTGAATGAACAGATAGGCCGCTTCCTTGTTCTTGGATGTCGATGCCACCGAGAGCGCGAAACCGACGCCCAGTTCCGGACGGCCGAGTGGATTGATGGCATAACCAACCTTGCCGGCGATCTGGGTCTTCGGCACCCAGTTGAGCGCCTCTTCATCCAAACCATAACCCGCTGCCCAGCGGCCATAGGGCGGCCAGGAAATTGTCATGGCGGTTGTGCCCTGCAGGAAATTCGCAAGATTATCAACGAAGTTCCATTGCTCCACACCAGGAGGCATGAACTTGTTGTCGTCAAGCATGCCTTGCAGAACCTTCACGCCAACATCGCTGTTGACAGTTGATTTCATGGTTTCCGCATCAAAGAACTTTCCGCCTTCCATGCGGAAACGCTCTTGATACATGTATTGTGGATAGGGCGCCGACCGGAAGAAGCCCGCGCCATAAGTCTTGGGCGCCATCTTGTCGGTGATGAACTGGCCGATTTCCGCAAACTGTTTCCAGTCCTTTGGCGGTGCGAGATCATAGCCGAACTTGGCTTTGAACGTTTCCTGCATCGCCGGGTCTGCGAAGATGTCCTTGCGATAATAGAGCAACATGACGTCGCCATCATCGGGGAAGCCATAGATCTTTTCGCCAACCTTCATCTGGTTGTCACGATAGGCAGGCGCTATGTCCTGTAGTTCATCGCGGTAGCCGAATTGGTCGACAAATGAATCAAGCGGTTCAAGGGCTCCGGCTTTTACAAGGTCTGGCATCCATGACGGGATCACGTTCAATGCGTCATAGGCGCCAGCGCCGGCCCGGAAGTCCTGCATGATCTTGGTGAACATCTGGTCCGTCGGCACTTCGACGACCTTTACCTTGATACCCGTCAGCTTTTCCCACTTGGGGCCAGAGTAATTGAGTGGGTCAAGAGATTGCAGGCCCGCTTCCCAGACAATGCTGATTTCAGTGCCCGCATATTTCTTGGCGGCTTCCACCGCAACTTCGGCGGCGTTGCTGGATTGCGCAAGAGCAACCGAAGGCGCGAGCGCGAGAAGCGACCCCGCCATCATTAGTTCACGTCTATTCACCATGTTTTCCTCCTATGATTTTCTTGCATCTCACACACGCTTCATGAATCTGATGAAAGCACGCAGGCGGTGCACAATTCACTGACCTTAATGGATCAGCATTCCTCCGTTGACGTCGATCACCGCGCCCGTGACATAGGCTGACAAGTCCGACGCCAAAAACAGATAGATGTTCGCTACATCCGTGGTGGCGCCAAGCCTGCCAAGCGGAATACCCTTGATGATGTCCGTCTTCATGGCCGGTGTCAGCTTGTCACCGGTGATTTCGGTTTCGATAAGGCCCGGCGTGACGCAGTTGACGCGAATGCCATCAGGCCCGAATTCCCGCGCCATGGCCTTGGCAAGACCGAGCACGCCTGCCTTCGCCGCTGAATAATGTGGTCCGCCGAAAATTCCGCCTCCGCGCTGCGCTGACACAGACGACATGCAGGCAATCGACCCACCGCCTTTGCTTTTCATGTGCGGGATAACAGCCTGGCTCAGAAACAATACCCCGGTGAGGTTGACATCAATGATCCGTTGCCAGCTTTTGGCGTCGATCTCCAGGGTCTTCACTGGCTGGGTAATGCCGGCATTGTTGATCAAAATATCAATGCCGCCAAACTTTCGGACAACCGCCTCGACAGCGCTTTTGCAGGCTTCGGCATCGGTGACATCGCAGCGAAGGCCAATGTGCCCAGCCCCCAGGGACGTGGCCGCCTCATGTGCTGCATTCAAGTCAAGGTCGAGAATGGCAACCCGCGCGCCATGCGCCGCCATCAGCTTCGCAGTGGCCAGGCCAATGCCACGACGGCTGGCGGCACCGGAAATAACCGCAGTTTTGCCTTGCAACAGCAATGCGACCTCCCAAATTCAGGGCAATTATTGATTATGATTGCCGTGATGATTGAGCCTTGCCGCGCCATAGTGCAAACGCTATCTTTACAAGAACTCATGAATGTAGTTCACTCATTGCATGCTCCCCAATCTCTCTTTCCTGAGGGCCTTCGAGGCCGCCGCCCGCAATGGTTCCTTTCAAGAGGCCGCCAGGGAATTGCACCTGTCGCCCAGCGCCGTGAGCCATGCGATCCGCAAGCTTGAGACCAATTTGGCGGTCACCCTGTTCGAGCGGGACGGCCGCAAGATTCGGCTGAGCTCCGACGGCACCGCTCTGCTGCGCTACGTGGGTTCCGCCTTCGACGACATCAGGCGGGGCGTGGAGTTCGTGTCGACGCACGGGCCGAAAGTCCTGCGCGTTCACTCGGCGCCAAGCTTTGCGGCGCAGTGGCTGACGCCACGCCTGCGGCACTTTCTCGCCGCCAATCCTGACGTCGACATCCGGCTTTCCGCCAGCGTGGACTATACCCGCTTCTCGACTGATGAGTTTGACGTAGACATCGTCTATGGCCGGCCGCAGGTGGAAGGGACCGTCGTCATACCGCTCGGCGAGGAGACCATTACGCCGCTTTGCGCGCCGAAATTGGCCAGTCTCATACGCAGGCCCGAAGATCTTTTTCGGCACGCGCTGATCGACAGCGACAACAAGCAGGTCCGCTGGCCGGACTGGTTTGCCGCCAATGGGCTCTCTGTGCCACCCACACGCAACATGCGGTTTGACAGAAGCTTTCTTGCCATATCCGCTGCGGCGAATGGACTTGGTGTCGCCCTCGAATCGACGCGGCTTGCCGAATCCGAAATCGCCAGCGGACGCTTGATTGCGGTCCTCGCCGGCCAATCAATGGACGTTCGCTACGTCGGCCACTATCTGGTCTTTCCCCGCGTCGCCGTGAGGCGACAGACGCTCAAGGCGTTCATCGACTGGCTCACACAGGAATTGGGCCTCGCGAGCCTCGACCGGGACTAGCGCATCGGACGAGCAAGTGGGGCCGCTTGCGAAGTGAAAGATGCGCCAGATTCTAAACGCTCGCGCGCTGAACGGGATTCACCAACTGATGTAAACATTGCGCTTGCCCCTGCCGTCCGCCTCGGGCACCCTGGACGCGCACTCATGCCCGAGGCATGGACCGCATCCGGCGAGCTGCGTGAAAATGATGATGGAGACTTTCGGACATGTCAATCATAGCGCTATTTGGTGCGGGCGGAAAAATGGGCATCCGTCTCGGAACCAATCTCAAGCAGGCAGGGGCGACGGTTCGCCATGTTGAGGTGAGCCCGGCGGGTCAGGAGCGGGTCAGATCCGTTCTTGGCTACGATGCGGTAGAAGCGAAGGATGCCCTGCGCGGCGCCGACACGGTGATCCTCGCAGTGCCTGACACACTGATCGGCAAGGTTGCCGGCTCGATTGTCGGTGACCTGGCGCCCGGCACGATGGTGGTCATCCTCGATGCCGCTGCACCATATGCCGGACACCTGCCGAAGCGGGATGACATCACCTATTTCGTCACCCATCCCTGCCATCCGCCGATCTTCAACGATGAGACCACCCCCGCGGCCAAGCGAGACTACTTCGGGGGCATCGCGGCGAAGCAGCATGTCGTCTGCGCGCTGATGCAGGGACCCGAAGAGGATTACGGCAAGGGCGAAGCCATAGCCCGGATGATCTGGGCGCCGGTGATGAATTGCCACCGCATCAGCGTGGACCAAATGGCGATGCTCGAGCCTGGGCTTTCCGAGACGCTCTGCGCCTCGCTGCTCGACGTGATGCGCGAAGCGCTGGATGAAGTGGTGCGGCGCGGCGTACCCCGGGAGGCCGCTCGCGCTTTCCTGCTGGGGCATATGAATGTGCTCGGCGCCGTGATCTTCAAGGAAACCG
>JANOTU010000261.1:0-2785 GCA_031416515.1 Hyphomicrobiales bacterium | reverse complement strand
AAATATGTGCTGGAGCCGGGGCGGATGATTGTCGGCAATGCCGGCATTCTGGTCAGCCGTGTCATCTATATCAAAGAGGGTGACGAGAAGAGTTTCGTCATCCAGGACGCCGCGATGAACGATCTCATTCGCCCCACCCTCTATGAAGCCTGGCACGACATCATCCCCGTCATCGAACCTGTGGGCGGAGAAACCATGGAGGCTGACGTGGTTGGCCCCGTCTGCGAGACCGGCGACTATCTCGCCACCTCGCGCCGCCTGCCCCGGCTATCCCAGGGCGATCTCTTGGCCACAATGACGGCTGGCGCTTACGGGGCGGTGCAAGCGGGCACTTACAACACCAGGCCTCTGGTGCCAGAAGTCCTGGTCAAGGACATCAAATGGGCGCTGGTGCGCCCGCGCCAGACTTACGAAGAGCTGATCGGCCTCGACCGGCTGGCGGGCTGGCAGGCTTAAGCCGCGCTGCCGCCCTCGGCATCTGCGGAAAGAAAATTAATCCGCAGATGACGCGAGACAAGGCGCAGATGAAGGAGATGAAGACACATCTTGGAGCGCGGGCGTCTCGTGCGCGGTGGCGGATGCAAGGGCTGCTTCCCCACGACCGTCACCCTTAGTGACAAGCCGGGACCCATGCTTCCGCGTGACGGAAACTCAATTATTACGCGCCGTCCAACCGATCCGTGGGTCCCGGCATTCCAGCCTGTGCGAAAACGCGTTGATCGTGCCGCGTGGCGAACAGCCGGACCATGAAGCTCCCCCTATGCCGTCACCCCAGCCAGGGGTGACGGTAAACTGGACAGCGCGATCCATCCTGACGGTGCGATGCTCCAGGCTGAGTGTTTGGCGGATGGAATGCGACTGGCGTAGAATCTTCTCTGGGACTCAGTAGAACTAGGCCGCGTTTCTTGAATGCGCAGCGGCATCCTTGGCGCCGTCTGCCAGCCAAGTCGCGCAATCTTCGCCAAGCTCTTGAATCGCGCGGGCTTCATAGGCGCGGGACTCTGCGGGTGTCAGCGCATCCTTCCATCGCCCGTTGGTGCCTTTATGAATGAAGGTCTTGGCGCCACCTTCCCACAACATGCCGCCCAGAGGCGTTACTTGCTCAGCATGGGCCTTCATGTAATCGAAGGTGCAGTGCTCGGTGATTTTCTCCAGCGTTTCGGATTTCACATCGATATTGAGGAAGTTTGCAATGTCCGCGATGGAGCCCGAAAGATCATGCTTCAGATCATTGAAGTGGACGAGTTTCACATTTGGCAGTTCGCGCGTTTGCCACCACGAACGCACATTTTCCCAATAAGACCAGAAAGGCGCGCCATCTTGCTCAAACCATTGGCGGAAGAATTCTTGCGCGCTTGGTGGTGGCCGATCTATCGCGGGCCCCACACGGCCTAGCGTGTTGTTCAAGGCACCATACCAATGGTCATTGGCGTTGGCGTAATGATTATAAAGGCTCCATGCCATGTCGCGGCCATCGCGGCCCACATAAATATATTTGGCTTTGGGCGAGAAAACCAATGCGTCGACCGGCAGATGGGTCTTTACAAAGCGGCGATGCTTTTGTTGCTCAAGCGCAGCATAGGCTTCAGGCGGCATGATGCGCAGATCAATCCAGGCTGAGAGGTGGGAAACATCGAGGCCTTCAGCGCCTTCAAAAATCAATTGCGATATTATCTGCTGCATCCATGTTGTGCCGGATTTGGCGTAGGTCGAAATTACAATATCATCATCGCGGAAATTGAAATTGTTCCAGCGCGTTGAATCCATATGATGGTTGTGAATATCGCGCGTTTTCATGACAGGAAATGTTTTGATCGAAGCAGACATGGGGGTAGCTCCTTGGGTTGTTCTTATTTGGCAAAGCAGGCCCCCTCCGCCTTTCGAGCGCTTCCTCCAGCAGAGCTGAGGGGGGGCCTTCGTTAAACAGCGACAGCGATCGTGGCCGTCGGCGGGGCAGTGACCCCACCCTTCATCATGGCGTCTTTCAGTTCAGGGTCGCCCAAGAAGGCCTGTGCTGCTTCAAGGCTTGGAAAGCGATGAATGATCACGATCATCTTTGGGTCTTTCGGGTCGTGGAACACTTCGGCGCCCGTCACGCCAGCCTTCTGGCGGATGGGTTCAGCGCTGTCGTAAACCACACGCCAGGCGGCATAATCCCTTACCGGATGGCTAATGACAGCAAGCACTGGGCCCATTGCGGCAGCTTGGGCTTTGCCCACCAATCCAGCCGTGGCAACAGTTGCTGCGACACCAGCGGCGGCTTTCAGAAAATTACGCTTTGACATGGTCGTTTTCCTTGGGTTGAAGGCAAGCTTTATCTGGCGCTCAGAAGGGAATTCTTATGCTCGTGGAGCTTGTCGTTGCCCTTGATTTTGACTTCCGTCGGCGCGGCGGTCGCCTTGCCATCCGATAACTGCAATCTCTCACATCCATGATGTTTCGTCGATGCCCGCAGCCGCAATCATCTCGTGCAAGAACTCAGGCAGGTGCTTGCAAGGGTGCCTTGCAAAATTACCATGTCCCTCATAACTTGAGCCCTTGGGGCTGATTTGGAGTTGTCTTGGCTGATCTGGATTGGGGCGATCTTAAAATATTATTGGCTTTATCGCGCGGCGGCTCAGTTGCAGGGGCATCGCGCCTCTTGGGCGTGGACAGCTCTACCGTTAGCCGCAGGCTGAGCGCCGCCGAGGAATCCCTTGGCGCTGTTCTGGTGTTGCGCGGGGGCCGTGAATTTCGTTTTACGGCCGAAGGCCAGACGGCCTTGCGCGTGGCTGAAACGATCGAG
>JANOTU010000260.1:0-1618 GCA_031416515.1 Hyphomicrobiales bacterium | reverse complement strand
AGGTTCCATGATGCCAGTGGCGAAACCATTGGCTATGAGACCCGCGTGGTGTTTCCGCTGAAACTTTCAGGCGCAGCGGCGATGGAGTTGCGGCTCGATCTGTTCTTTGCGGTGTGCAAGGATATCTGCATCCCCGCCAGCGCCGGTGCCAGTCTCTCGCTGAATGCCGCAAGCCATGGCGGCGACATTGCCGATTGGCTGGGACGGGTGCCGGTGGCTGGAACCGTGGTGCGCGCCGTGCGGGGGGGCGTGGAGAATGGCAAGCCGGTGATTGTCGTCGCCCTCAGCCAGCGCGTCGATGATATCTTCGTGGAAGCAGAAACCTCCGCCTATTTCCGGGCACCGGTGTTTTCAGGCGACGGGCTTGAGGCGCGACTGGTGGTGGACAACATCAAGGACATCGCCAGCCTGAAAGGCAAGACCCTCAAGCTGACGCTTGCCACGGGGCATTCGGGCCTTGAACAGTCGCTCAACGTCGATTAATGCACACAAAGTCAAAGAGGGAGAAAACCATGACCATTGAGACCGGAAAGAAATTGCCGCCTGCGGAATTTTCCGTGATGACCGGAGACGGCCAGCAGAAACTGTCAACCGATGCGATCTTTTCAGGCCGCAAGGTTGTGCTCTTTGGCGTGCCGGGCGCTTTCACGCCGACATGCAGCATGAATCATCTGCCCGGATTTCTCACAGGCATGGACGCGATCAAGGCCAAGGGCGTTGACACCGTCGCCTGTGTGTCGGTCAATGATGTGCATGTGATGAATGCCTGGTCGAAGGCGTCTGGCGCCGATGGCAAGATCATCATGCTGGCCGATGGCAATGGCGCTTTCGCCAGGGCCACGGGCCTTGATGTTGACTACAGCGCTGCCGGCATGGGTGAGCGCTCAAAGCGCTTTTCAATGATTGTTGAGGACGGCGTGGTGAAGTCCCTGAATGTCGAAGACCAGCCCGGCGTCAACGTCTCTGGCGCGGAGGCGATCCTTGCCCAGCTTTGAACGGCGCCATGCCGCCCCGCGCCAATTCGTCGGCGCGCTCATTATCGTCATGACCGGCATGGCCCTTCACCCAGTGCCATGAAACCGTGTGCGCGCCCAGCGCCTTGTCCAGGCGCTGCCACAGCTCGGCATTTTTCACCGGCTTCTTGTCGGCGGTTTTCCAGCCATTGCGCTTCCAGCCGTGGATCCATTTGCTGATGCCGTCCTTCACATAGGCGGAATCGACATGCATCTGGATGGCGCAAGGCCGGGTGAGCGATTCAAGCGCCGCAATCGCCGCCATAAGCTCCATGCGGTTGTTGGTGGTGAGGGCCTCGCCGCCAGAGAGTTCCTTGCGCTTGCCATTATAGTCAAGAACCACCCCCCAGCCGCCAGGCCCAGGATTTCCGGAACACGCGCCATCGGTGTGGGCGATAACGATATTCGCAGTCATGTCCCCGCCCTTCCTTCCCTTCCTTCCCTTTCTTCCCTTCCCCCCTTGCGGGGGAAGGTGGCTCGCGTCCCGAAGGGCGCGGGCCGGATGAGGGGGCGGTTCAGCGAGTCGAACTGCTGATGGGACTCGCTGAGCCGCCCCCTCATCCGGCGCGCCGCCGGTCGGCTGCGCGGCACCATCTGGCGCCAGG
>JANOTU010000259.1:0-11092 GCA_031416515.1 Hyphomicrobiales bacterium | reverse complement strand
TGCACGACGACGTGGTCGACGAAAGCGGGACAAGGCGCGGACGCAAAACAGCACGCATGATCTGGGGTAACCAGGCGAGCGTTCTGGTTGGCGATTTTCTCTTAGGCCAAGCGTTCCGCATGTTGGTCGAAGCTGGATCGTTGCCGGTTCTGAAAATCATGTCGAATGCCGCTGCGACCATTGCCGAAGGCGAAGTCATGCAGCTCGCCGCTGCAAAGAACACGGCGACGACCGAAGACGAATATCTCGCCATCATCAACGCCAAGACGGCAGCACTCTTCTCAGCCGCAGCCGAAGTCAGCCCCGCGCTTGCCCAGCGCCCGGCGGAGGAGCAGACTGCGCTCAAATCCTATGGCAAAAACTTAGGCCTCGCGTTTCAACTGGTCGACGATGCACTCGATTACGCCGGCGACAGTCAGCGCCTTGGCAAAGCAACGGGCGACGACTTCCGCGAAGGCAAGATCACGCTTCCCGTCATCTTGTCGTTCCGGCGCGGATCAAGCGAAGAACGTCAGTTCTGGAACCGCACGATTGCCGAAGGCGACATCGAAGACGGCGATTTGGAAACGGCTGTTGGCTTGATGAAAAAGCACAAGGCCATTGATGCAACGCTTGAACGCGCGCGTTCCTACGGCTCGATCGCGCGCGACGCACTGGCCATCTTCCCCGCCAGCCGCGAAAAAGATGCCCTCGAACGCGTCATCTCGTTTTGTGTCAGCCGCACGCATTGAGGCAGCACAAGTGCAAACTTCGACTGGTGAAGACCCCGGGTCTCTGCCCTTCGCTGCGCTCGTGCTTGCCCGGGGGCGCGAGCTAATTCAAGGCGCCAATCCTCCGCCATGCGTTCCCGGAAGTCGCGCGGCGCTGGCAGTAGGCGCGCGGCACGCGTGTCGCCAGCGCAAAAAGAGCGCGGCTATCCGGGATCTTCACCTGCCCGCAATGAGCAACGATTGAGCTCAAGTCAGCGTGACAGCCCCCACCCACCAGCCCGGATGCGCCCGCTGAATAGCGTCAGCCGAGTCCTTCTGCCCGCTCACGAAAATTCCAAAACAAGTCGGCCCACCGCCCGAAACCGCCGCCCATGCGCAGCCCTTTATCCCGCCCAAAGCCCCCAAAATATCTGCAATCACAGGCGCAACTTGGCACGCGGACGCCTGAAGTCCGTTGCCGCGCTCTTTCATGAAGGCCAGTAGTTCGGCCGCATTGGCAAATGGCTCAGTCAACTGTGATTGAGATTGATGCGCGTCAAGCGGCGCGGCGCCAAGCCCGCGAAACACGCGCGCCGTCTTATCCGGTGGCATGGCCTGAAGCGGGTTGACCAACACCGCGCTCAAGCGCGGCAGGCCCGATAGCGCGCGAACCGTGTCGCCAATCCCCGTCATCCAGGCCGCGCGGCTTTCGAGACATACCGGCACATCGGCACCAATTGAGCGCGCAACGCTCTGCCAATCCACGTTGGCCACGTGTTGCGGATTAGCCCTTTGCACCGCCCGGATCAGCGCCGCCGCATCAGCCGACCCGCCGCCAATACCCGCCGCAACAGGAAGATTTTTCTCCAAGTGCACCGCGCCGAGCTGCAACTGCGGCGCTTCGATTTCCAGCCGCCGCAAAACCACCTCGACGAGGTTCGCGCCCGCAATGGAACCTGCAAACGGCCCCGACATCGTGACGCCAATGGGCTTCGAAATATCGAGCGTGGCCCAATCGCCAACGTCTGCGAACGCCACGAGACTTTCCAACTCGTGATACCCGTCCGGCCGCTTACCCAGCACCTTGAGCGTCAGGTTGATTTTGGCCGGAGCGAACTCTTTGAAAACGGTCATGCGTGCAAAGCCCGGCTCATACGAAAACGGGCGCCACTGGCGCCCGTTCAAAAATGTGCAACAAACGTTTCAGAACCCTACTCCACAACGCGCCGCTGCGGGCCCGAACGGTTCTCGCTGCGCCGGCGGGAATCAACGCGCTGCGCCTGCTTGTTTTTGGGCGCCGCTTTAACCTCGGCATTGGGCGGCAAGCCGATCTCGACTTTCACTTTAATCTTCTCGGCATCTTCCGGTTCCGGGTTGAGCGTCAGCGCCTGGCTCCACTGGAACTTGGCTTCACGCTCGCGGCCAACCTGCCAGAGCGCATCACCAAGATGGTCGTTCAGGGTTGGGTCTTCCGGCTTAATCTCGACGGCGCGTTCGAGATAGCGCACAGCATCCTTGTGGTTGCCTTGCTTGTAGTGCGCCCAACCGAGACTATCGACGATGTAGCCGTCATCCGGTTTCAGCTGAACGGCCTTCTCGATCAGCTTCATGCCCTCTTTCATATTGCGGCCCTGGTCGATCCAGGAATAGCCCAGATAGTTGAGGACGAGAGCTTGTTCGGGTGCCAGCGCCAACGCCTTCTTCAAATCGGCTTCGGCTAACGGCCAGTTCTTCAATCTCTCGTAAGCCGTCCCGCGAGCATAATAGTAGCCCCAGTGGCGGCTGTCAGGCTTACCGATGATGTCGATAGCGCGTGTGAAATAGTCAACCGCATCGGCGTAGCGTTTGCGCCCGCGCATGATGTTGCCGAGTGCCTCAAGCGGGCGCACGTCGCGCGGATCTTTCTTGGTGAGGCCTTCAAGCAGCGCCTGTGCCTCTTCCGACTTTTCCAGAGAATTGAGGTTGAAGGCTTTGCGGATTTCAATCGCGCTCTGCAACGCAGTGCCCTTTGGGATCTTGTCGTACGTCGCAATGGCGACGTCGAAGCGGCGCGCCGTTTCTTCCGCGCTCGCAAGTGCCGCAAGGGCAAAGGCATGATCGGGCTTGGCATAAAGTGCGAGCTGCAGGTAAATCGTGCCAAGGCTAACGCCGCCTTCGCCGGTTAGGGCTTCGCCCAATCCGTAAAAGACTTCAGCCAGCCCCTCGGCCGGTGTAGCGATCAGAGTTGCGATTTTCTGCCTGGCGTCGATCCGGTTGCGCAAGTCGCGGGCGAGAGGATGGGGCTCGCCCTGTGCTTTCTCAAATTGATCATTGAGAACTTTACGTGCGTGCTTGTAGTCTCCTTGATTGGCGGCGTGTTGCGCATAGGCGAGCGATGTTCGCAACGTGCGGCTGTCCTGCTTGAACATGCGTTCATACGAAGCCCTCGCCTCGCTTTTCTTGCCCGCCATATCGGCGATGAGTGCCCTGTGATAGCGCAAATAGAATTGTGCCCACTCGGGTTGCTTTGGCAGATCGACGGCCTGCAGCGCGCCTGCGGCATCGCCTGCCGAAAATCTCGTCCAGCCGACGGCAACAGCGCTCGTCAATTCGCCGATCGGATTTTCGGACGCGGCCTTGAAGTGTTCTTCGGCCTTGGCGAAGTCGCGCGCTTTGAACGATCTCACGCCAAGCATGAAACGCGACATCCGGTGCGTTGGTTGCACGCCCGCGAGTTGCTCTGCCAGCGGCAGCGCCCGTTCCCACTGGCCTGCCATCAGCTCCATCTGGAAGGCCTGCTCGAGGATCACTTCGTTGCCGGGATCACGTGCCAGCGCGCGGGCATAAAATCCAGCGGCACTTTCGGTGTCCTGCTGCGCTTTCGCGAAACGGCCAGCGAGATAGTTGCCGAGCAGCGAACGGGTCATTTCTGCGTCGTCCGGTGACCGGGCAATTGTCCCACCTATCAGGCCTACTGCCGAAAGCGCGGCAGCCCCTAAAACGATAGCAAGAAACCGTCCGAGGCGCATGCGCATGAGCAGATCCTTATACCCGGCGTCGCGCGCCGATTCTTGAACATCAGACAGACTAGCAAAAGTACGGGCTTCTTGGCGACCCGCTTTGCATTAAAATCCAGCAATTAAATGTAGAAAGATGGAAAGCCCCGCGCACTGTTACTCGACAAGGCCGTGTTTGTTGACATCGCCGCCTCTAAGGCACTTCACGTTCGCGGACAGATTGCGACGTTTTGAACACAAAATTGCGATCAAGCCGGACAAACCGCGAGCGCGCAAAGTGCCTCGCGCGAGACGCAGTTCCTTGACACGGAGCAAAGTTCATTCCTGCCTACATTCCGGCATAATTGGGGCCGCCGCCGCCTTCGGGGCAAACCCACGTGATGTTTTGGCTTGGATCCTTAATATCGCAGGTTTTGCAGTGCACGCAATTTTGGGCGTTGATCTGGAAGCGCGGCCGTCCTTGGGCATCTTGAACGATCTCATAAACACCGGCCGGGCAATAGCGCTGCGCGGGTTCTGCGTATTCCGGCAAGTTGACGGCCACCGGCACGTAGGCGTCCGCAAGCTTGAGGTGGACCGGCTGATCTTCCTCGTGATTTGTTGCTGAGAACGAGAGGTTCGTCAGCTTGTCGAATGTCAGCTGGCCGTCAGGCTTGGGATACGCAATCGGCTGATATTTGCCGGCCTTCTTGGTCGCTTCGGCATCCGACTTTCCGTGCCGCAAGGTGTAGCCAAGGCCGATGCCGGGAATGAGAGTGTTCAGCCACATGTCGATGGCGCCAAGTCCAACGCCGGCGTAGGTTCCGAATTTCGACCAGAACGGCTTGACGTTGCGCACCCGCTTCAGATCCTCATAGACCCAGGAGGTGCGGTAGGCCTCTTCATAGGCGACGAGTTCATCACCTGCCCTGCCCGCCGCAAGCGCTGCAAATGCCGCTTCTGCCGCCATCATGCCGGTCTTCATGGCATTGTGTGAGCCCTTGATGCGGGGCACGTTCACAAAGCCTGCCGAGCAGCCGATGAGGACGCCGCCGGGGAAATAAAGTTTGGGCACGGATTGGAAACCACCCTCAGTGATGGCGCGGGCACCGTAAGCCACGCGGCGGCCGCCACGCAGCACCGGCTCGATCAATTGGTGATGCTTGAAGCGCTAGAACTCCATGTAAGGGTAGAGATGCGGGTTGGTGTAATTGAGATGGGTGACAAAGCCCACTGAAACCAGATTGTCCTCAAGGTGATACATGAAGCTGCCGCCGCCCGCTTTCAGGCCCAGCGGCCAGCCCATGGTGTGAGTCACCTGGCCCTGTTTGTGATTTTCGGGCAGCACCTCCCAAAGCTCTTTCATGCCGAGGCCGAATTTTTGCGGCTCGCGTCCCGCAGCGAGATTGAACCTGGCGATGATCTCCTTGGCCAGCGAACCAAGCACACCTTCGGCAATGAAGACATACTTTCCCAGAAGCTCCATGCCCGGCTGATAATCCGGCTTGTGGCTGCCGTCCTTGGCGACGCCCATCACACCGGCGACCACGCCCTTGACCGAGCCATCATCGCGGGTGAGAATTTCTGAACAGGCAAAGCCCGGATAGATTTCCACGCCAAGCGCTTCGGCTTGGCCTCCCAGCCAGCGGCAGAGATTGCCCAGCGAGATGGCGTAATTGCCGTGGTTGTTCATCAGCGGCGGCATGAGAAAATTGGGCAGGCGCAACGCCCCCTTTGGACCCAGCACATAAAAACGATCTTCAGTGACGGGTGTGTTAAGGGGAGCGCCTTTTTCCTTCCAGTCGGGGAACAATTCGTTGAGGGCGATGGGATCAATGACCGCGCCTGAGAGAATATGGGCCCCGACTTCGGAACCTTTTTCTAGAATGCAGACTGTGAGATCGGCAGAAAGCTGCTTGAGCCGGATTGCCGCGGCAAGACCTGCGGGGCCTGCGCCCACAATCACCACATCATATTCCATGGCCTCCCGCTCAACTTGCGCCATTGCTGCAACTCCCATTTTCTGTCACGGCCTGTTATAGTGTGGGCAACTCCACAGACAAGCCGCCAATTCGCCCATGCATATGACACCACAACAGGCCGCTGAGGCCCTTTCCTGGCTCGCCGAAATGGGCGCGGATGAGGTTGTCGGCGAAACGCCGGTTGATCGGTTTGCGGCGCCACAAACACCAGCAACGCCGTTGCGCGTGGCGGTGGCTCCGGTCTTGCGCCGGGATGATGGTGGAGGTGCCGCGGCTTGCAACACGCTTGATGACATCATCGCGGCGCTTTCGCAGTTTGATGCGTGTCCCCTGAAGAAAACCGCGACCAATCTTTGTTTCGCTGACGGCAACCCCAATGCGCGCGTCATGCTGATCGGTGACGCGCCGGGGCGCGATGAGGATATCGCGGGCAAGCCATTCGTTGGCACATCAGGGCAACTGCTCGACAAGATGCTGGCTGCAATCGGGCTCTCGCGAAGCGCTGGTGAGCCTGACAATTCAGTCTTCATTACCAATACAATCTTCTGGCGTCCCCCCGGCAACCGGACGCCGACCGCAGCAGAAACGTCAATGTGCCTGCCATTTCTTTTGCGGGTGATTGAAATCCAGCAGCCGCAATTCATTGTGTGCCTGGGCGCCACACCCGCTCATCGCTTGACCGGCCTCAGCGACGGCATCCTGAAACTGCGCGGCAAATGGCTGGAACATGCGTCAAGTGGCCGCGCCATTCCGCTGCTGCCAACCCTGCACCCGGCGTATTTACTGCGCCAACCAGCGCAAAAGCGGCTGGCGTGGCGTGATTTCCTGGCATTGCGCAATGCTCTGGACGCGCACTGACGAATCAGCCGCACACAAATTTCTTAAACTCCGGGTATTTTTCAGTTGAACTCTTGATGACAGGGTTGTGACGCAAAGAAAAAATATTGAAAAATATATTACCTATTTCCAAGTCACGTAAAGTTCTCTCAAAAGAATGTGCTATATTGATTTTGGCCTAGTACTGCGAGAAGGAAAACATGACCCAAACATCAACCGAATCCAGAAGCTTCATTCCGGTCAAGATCGCCATCATGACCGTGTCCGACACCCGAACACTTGAAGATGACCAATCGGGACAAACGCTGGCTGACCGCGCTGTTGCGGCTGGCCACCTGCTCTCAGCGCGCAAGCTGGTGGGCGATGACGTTCGCGCCATCCGCCATGTGGTGCGCGACTGGACCAACCGCTCCGACATTGATGTAATCATCTCCACCGGTGGCACGGGCCTTACCGGCAACGATGTGACCGTCGAAGCGATGACGCCGCTGTTTGAGAAGACTATTGATGGTTTTGGAATCCTTTTCCACATCATTTCGTTTCCCAAGATCGGCACATCGACGGTGCAGTCCCGCGCCACCGCCGGCATCATGAAGGGCAAGTATATTTTCTGCCTGCCGGGATCGCCGGGCGCCTGCCGCGATGGCTGGGATCACATTCTTAAATCCCAACTCGACAATGCGCACATGCCGTGCAACTTCATCGAGATCATGCCGCGCCTGCTGGAACACACCAAGCGCAAGAAGAGCTGAGGCCCTTTTTATTTAGTTCTTGATTTGTTCTCCGGCAGGTGCTTAACTGCCGGGCATGCAAACGCTCATCGACAAAAGGCCGTCTGTTGGATTCGAATCTTCTCTGATCGGGGCGGGCCGCTTTGGACGCGGACGCGGTGCCCGTGACAATGTCACTGGCCGCTTTGAGCGGCTGGGGCGGGAGTTATTTGACGATGGCTGGGGCGGGCTGGAGGATTTGCCAGCCCTCAAGACAACGGTGTTTGAGGAAACTTCAAAGTCGATCATCACCCGCAATGAATCGCCGGATATTTCGTTCGACCGCTCGGTCAATCCTTACCGTGGCTGCGAGCATGGCTGTTCTTATTGCTATGCGAGGCCAACCCACGCCTATATGGGCCTGTCGCCGGGGCTGGATTTCGAATCCAAGCTGTTCGTCAAAACCAATGCGGCGGAATTGCTGCGCAACGAGCTGTCGGCTCCGGGCTATGTGCCCCGCACGATTGCGCTGGGCGCCAACACCGACCCTTACCAGCCCATTGAACGCGGCCACCGGATCACCCGGCGCATTCTTGAAGTCCTCGCGGAATTTGGCCATCCCGTTGGCATTGTCACCAAGTCGGCATTGGTGCTGCGCGATCTTGATATCCTGAAACCGATGGCAGAGCGTGGGTTGGTCAAGGTGGCAATTTCGGTGACGACACTGGATGCAAAGCTGGCGCGCAGCATGGAGCCCCGCGCTTCCACACCGGCAAGACGATTGGGCACCATCGAGATGCTGTCGGCGGCGGGCATTCCCACTGTTGTGATGGTGGCCCCCATTATCCCTGCCGTGAACGACACCGAGATCGAGGCCATTCTCAAGGCCGCTTACGCTGCGGGGGCGCGCGAAGCTGGCTATGTCATGCTGCGCCTGCCGCTGGAGGTGAAGGATATTTTTCAGAACTGGCTTGACACCGAAATGCCGGACCGCGCGGCCAAGGTCATGTCGCTGGTAAAATCTGTGCGCGGCGGCAAGCCCAATGATTCAACCTTTGGCCGCCGCATGACCGGCTCCGGCCCCTATGCCTGGGCCATCGGCAGGCGTTTTGAGCTGGCCTGCGAACGCCTTGGCATCAACAAGAAGCGCGCGAGCCTGCTGAGCGAGCATTTCCGCCGCCCGCCCCAACCGGGAGAGCAGTTGACGCTGATCTGAGCCTCAGCCCATATGGGGCATGGGAAAACCTGATTTCAGTTTCGAGCAGGCCTTCGGGCGCGAGCCGGTCTGCGGCATTGACGAGGCCGGACGGGGTCCATGGGCGGGGCCGGTGGTTGCAGCCGCTGTCATTCTGGATTCGGCCAACATTCCGCAGGGGCTCAATGATTCCAAGAAACTGAGCGAACTCGCGCGCGAAAGGCTCTTTGATGCAATCACCAGCACAGCCACCATCGGCATCGGCATTGCCGAGGTTCCGCGCATCGACCGCGACAACATCCTCGCCGCCACGCTTTGGGCCATGGCGGAATCCGTCCGTGCACTGAAGATTATGCCGATCTTGGCCCTGGTGGACGGCAACCGCCCACCAAAGCTCTCCTGCGCCGTGCAAACCATCGTCGGCGGCGACGCGCTCTCACTCTCCATCGCCGCCGCCTCGATCATCGCCAAGGTGACGCGCGACCGCATCATGGCGGCGCTCAGCGAGGAATACCCAGCCTATGGTTTTTCCCGCCACAAGGGCTATGGCACCGCCGTCCACCAGACAGCGCTCTGCCAACACGGCCCCTGCCCCCAGCACCGCAAAAGCTTCGCGCCCATTGCCACCCTCGTAGCTCGAACTTCCAGCCCGCTCTTTCCGGGGTGACGGGAATGGTGTGGAAACCAGGGCCAGGATGAGTTATTTTGCGACCATGACACGCCCCGAAGCCATAAGCCTGTTGCGACAGCACAAAGCCGAACTGACGAGGCTCGGCGTCCAGAGCCTGTATTTGTTCGGCTCCACGGCGCGCGGAGAGGCCAGCGGCCAGTCTGACGTCGATCTGTTTTTCGATCACGAAAAAGGCAAGCTCGGACTCTTTGAACTGATGGACGTCAAGGAGCAGGCCAGCAAGATTCTTGGTCAAAGGGCCGACATCATGACGCGCGCCAGTTTACACCCACGCCTGAGGGAGCGCATTGAACACTCCGCCGTGCTTGTGTTCTGATGACGCAGCGGATCATGTCGCCGCGCCTGGCGGATATGATTGAAGCCATTGAGCGCATACACCATGTGTTGGATGGCGTATCGCTCGAACTGTTTGAACTCGATTGGGAAAAGCGCTGGCTGGTTGAGCGCGGTCTTGAAGTCATTTCCGAGGCGAGCAGGCATCTGCCTGAGGACGTGAAGGCCCGCCACCCCGCGATCCCATGGCAAAAAGTGGCGGGCATCGGCAACATCCTCCGCCATGCTTACGATCACATCGCTCCGGACGTGCTTTGGAAACTGGCACAGGCCGATCTGATCGCGCTCGAAAAAAATCTGCCACGCCGAACTTGACCTCGCATTGACCCGCGAGGGCGATGGTTCGGGATGAGAACGCAGCCCGGCTGGTTCACCGGTCTGCTGCCGTAGCCCGCCCTCCCCCTTCCCAGAAGCGGGCTGGAAGCCCGCGCTACGAGAAGATAGCGTTAACCATTTCCCCCGAATTCGATTCACGCAGGTTCCTCGAAGACTCATGATGATGATTCACAGTGAGTTGGAGTGCGTATTCATGGGTTATCAAACCAAGCCGGACATTGGGCCGCTTCACAACAAGGTTCTCATTGGTGATTGCCTTCAAGAACTGCGCAAGATTCCAACGGGCGCGGTTGATCTGGTTTTCGCTGATCCCCCCTACAATCTCCAGCTTGCCGGTGATCTCACCAGGCCGGACCAGAGCAAGGTTGACGCCGTTGATGATCACTGGGACAAGTTCGCCAGCTTTGCGCATTATGACCGCTTCACCAAGGCCTGGCTGGCCGAATGCCGCCGGGCGCTGAAACCCAATGGGGCGCTCTGGGTGATCGGCTCCTATCACAATATTTTCCGTGTCGGCGCCACGCTCCAGGACATGGGCTTCTGGATTCTCAATGATGTGGTCTGGCGGAAATCCAACCCGATGCCGAATTTCCGCGGCCGCCGCTTCACCAATGCGCATGAAACCCTGATCTGGGCGTCGCGCGATGCCAATTCCAAATACACCTTCCACTCTGAAGCCATGAAAATTTTCAATGACGACCTGCAAATGCGCTCTGACTGGACCCTGCCGCTGTGCACCGGCGGCGAACGGCTGAAAAACAGCGCTGGCGACAAGCTGCACCCCACCCAAAAACCGGAGTCCCTCTTGCACCGTGTCCTGCTCTCCTCCACCAATCCCGGCGATGTCGTGCTTGATCCTTTCTTTGGCACCGGCACCACGGGCGCTGCCGCCAAGCAGCTTGGGCGCATTTTTATCGGCGTTGAGCGCGAAGAAAATTATGCCGAAGCCGCCCTTGCCCGCATTGCCGCAACCGAGCGATTATCCGACGAGGCCCTGAAGGTGACAACAGCCAAACGCGCTGAACCCCGCATTCCTTTTGGCTCCCTGATAGAGCGCGGGTTGGTGAAAGCCGGCGATACGTTGCATGATCCAGGCCAGCGCATTGCCGCCCGCATCCGCGCCGATGGCTCGATCGCCTGTCAGGATGCCAGTGGCTCGATCCACAAGATCGGCGCCCACGTGCAAGGGGCCGAGGCCTGCAATGGCTGGACGTTCTGGCATGTGCGCAAAGGCGCCTCATTTGTGCCCATTGATGTGCTACGTCAGCAGCTTCGCGCTGAACTGGGAAAAGCCGCATAGATGAAAGCCCGCCAACAGACCTCATTCCTTTTCGACCTTGATGG
>JANOTU010000258.1:0-6654 GCA_031416515.1 Hyphomicrobiales bacterium | reverse complement strand
CCTACTTCATCCGGCCATTGAGCCTCTCGATCCGTTTGTTCGCCAACATGATGGCGGGCCACATGATGCTGAAAGTCATGGCCGGCTTCGTGGTCATGCTGGGTGTCACCGGCGGCTGGCTGCCGCTTGCCGCCATGGTCGGCCTCATTGGGCTTGAACTGCTCGTCGCGGCCCTTCAAGCTTACGTCTTCGCCCTTCTCACCTGCATGTATCTGAACGATGCCATGCATGTGGATCACTAACCAATTTAACAGGAGAATCAAAATGGAAGCAGAAGCAGCAAAATACATCGGCGCGGGCATTGCCGCCTTGGCGCTGGGCGGAGCCGGCATCGGCATCGGCCTTATTTTCGCTAATTACCTGGCGGGCGCGCTGCGCAATCCGGGCGCAGCAGCAGGCCAGCGCGGCACGCTGTTCCTCGGCTTTGCCTTCGCTGAGGCAACCGGCCTCATCGGCTTTGCCGTGGCCATGCTCATCCTGTACGGCTGATGCCGCAACTCGATACATCAACGTGGCCGCCGCAGCTTTTCTGGCTGGCGGTCACTTTTGCCGCGCTCTATTACATCGTCTCAACCGTGGTCATCCCGCGCACAGGCGGTGTGATTGCGCTGCGCAAGTCCACTATTGAAGGTGACTTGGCTGCGGCCCAAAAACTCAAGGGCGAAACCGATGCGGCGATTGCCGCTTACGAAGAAGCGCTCGCCAGCGCTCGCGGCCGTGCGCAAGGTATTGCCATGGAAAACCGCAACAAGCTCAACGGCGAAATTGACGCTGAACGCGCCAAGCTCGACGCGGTTTTGGGTGCGAAAACCGCTGAGGCTGAAAAGCAGATCGGCGCCGCAAAAACAAAGGCTCTCGCTGAAATCCGCGATGTCGCCGCCGATATCGCTGGCAGCATCGTCCACACACTGACCGGCACTGATGCTTCAAAATCCGATGTTGACGCAGCTGTCGCCAAATCCACAGAATAGGATCACGCATGGAATTCTTCGGAAAGCCTGAAAGCTGGGTGCTCGTCGCCTTCATTCTGTTCGTGGCCCTTATGGTCTATCTCAAGGTGCCAGCGATGGTGGCCAGGATGCTCGACGAGCGCTCGGCCAAAATCGCCAAGGATCTGGACGAAGCAGCGGCCCTGCGCCGCGAGGCGATGAAACTCCTTGAGAGCTACAAGCAAAAACAGATCGAGGCTGAAAAAGACGCAGTCCAGATCGTGGCGCAAGCCAAGCTCGACGCCGATGAGTATGCCAAGGAAACTCGCCGCAAGCTGAGCGACACCCTGGAGCGCCGCACCAAACAGGCCGAGCAGAAAATCGCCCAGGCCGAAGCCAGCGCCATAAAGGAAGTTCGCAACATCGCCACCAACATCGCCGTCGCCGCCGCCACCAGCCTGGTCGCCGACGTCACACGCGGCCCCAAGGGCGCAGGCCTGATCACCGAGTCAATTGAGGCTGTGAAGACGCGGCTGAATTAGGCCCCGTTGAACCGCTCGCTGGTCCAGGGGTTGAGGACGGGTACGCCTGAGTTGATCAAGTCTTTTACGTCGCGGGTCACGACACAGAGATTGTGGTAGAGCGCTGTTGCTGCAATCCAGGCGTCCACTTGCGAAACGGGTTTTCTGGCCGCATTGGCCTTGTCCACGATATCAAGCGCTAAAATGAGTGTGTCCTCGGACATATCAAGCGTTTTGCCCTGAAAATAGTTCCGCAATTCGACTTCTATCCAGGATTCGAGTTTCAACCTGCTGCCGTGATCCTTGCTCATCCCAGCCCCCCGCCGCAACTCTGCGAAACAGACAGTACTGGTGAACAGTTTTGAGCGGGGTTGCGCTTCCAGAAACGCAATGACTTTCGGGCTTGGCTTTGGCTTGCGCCATTCGGATATCACATTGGTGTCCAGCAACCAGCCCTTCACAGATCAACAATCCGGTTCTTCGAATATGATTTTACGCGGCGGGCGGACTCGGCCGAAAAAGCCTTCAAGGGCGAATTTCCAAGCAATGCAACCAGACTTGCACCCGTCTCTCCAACGGCGGCATCATCCTTCACCGCCTTGATGATCACGGCAGTCTTGCCATGCACTGTCACGGTCTGTGGGCCTTGGCTTTGAGCCAAACGGATGACCTCACTCAACTTCGCCTTGGCCTCCTGAAAACTCCAGACACGAAAATGCTTGTTCATGATGATGCCTCCAATTCTGACTGGTCAGACTAGTCAAAATTGAAATTCCTGTCAAACCGCCCTACTCCGCCGTTTCCATGTAATTCGTCATGGGCGGGCAGGTGCAAACCAGATTGCGATCACCGAAGACGTTGTCGACGCGGGCCACCGGGGGCCAGTATTTGTCATTGGCATAGCTCTTGAGGGGGAAGAAGGCTTTCTCCTTGGAATAGGGGTGCTTCCAGTCGCCGAAAAGCTCACGGTGGGTGTGGGGAGCGTTTTTCAGGACGTTGTCGATTGGGTCGGCTTTGCCCTGCTCCACTTCGGCGATTTCGCCCGCGATCTCGATCATGGCGTCGCAGAAGCGGTCGAGCTCGCGCTTGCCCTCGGACTCGGTGGGCTCGATCATCAGGGTGTCGGCCACGGGGAAGGACATGGTGGGGGCGTGGAAGCCGTAATCGACGAGGCGCTTGGCCACATCCTCAACGCCCAACCCTGTGCGCTCTTTGAGCCAGCGGAGATCAATGATGCACTCATGAGCGATGTATCCGCCGGGGCCGGTGTAGACGATGGGGAAATGCGGGGCCAACCGTTTGGCCATGTAATTGGCATTGAGAATGGCCATGATCGTGGCTTTGCGCAGGCCTGCTCCGCCCATCATGGCGATATAGGCCCAGGAGATGGTGAGGATCGAGGCCGACCCCCAGGGCGCAGCGGAAACAGCACCCATCGATTGATCGCGCGCCGCCGGATTGACACCGTGGACAACCTTGTGACCAGGAAGGTGAGGTGCGAGATGCGCCTTCACACCAATCGGCCCCATGCCAGGACCACCGCCGCCATGAGGAATGCAGAAGGTCTTGTGCAAGTTCATGTGGCAGACATCGGCGCCAAGTTCAGCCGGGCGCACCAGCCCCACTTGCGCGTTGAGATTGGCGCCGTCGAGATAGACCTGTCCGCCATGGTCATGGATAATGGCGCAAATGTCGATGACGGTTTCCTCAAACACGCCATGCGTCGAGGGATAGGTGATCATCAATGCCGCAAGATTTTTCGCATGAGTCCCGGCCTTGGCTTTCAGGTCAGCGAGATCGACATTGCCCTGTGCATCGCAGGCGACAACAACAACCTTCATGCCCGCCATCACCGCAGAAGCGGGGTTGGTGCCATGGGCCGAAATCGGAATGAGACAAATGTCGCGGTGCGCCTGCCCCCGCGCCTGATGATAGCCTGCAATGGCAAGCAGGCCCGCATATTCGCCCTGGCTTCCGGCATTGGGTTGCAGCGACACCGAATCAAACCCCGTGATTTCTGCCAGCATGGCTTCCAGTTCCTCAAACAACTGCGCATAGCCTTGCGCTTGCTCCAGCGGAACAAAAGGATGCAGCATGGCGAACTCACGCCAGGTGACGGGGATCATCTCGGTGGTGGCATTGAGCTTCATGGTGCAGGAGCCAAGGGGGATCATCGACTGGTCAAGGGCAATGTCCTTGGCCTGCAAATGCCGCAAGTAGCGCAGCATCTCGGTTTCGGAATGATACATCGAAAACACCGGGTGCGTGAGATAGCTGGAGGCGCGCTGCAGCGTGGCCGGGATCACCTCGCGAAGACCCCTGTCGATCTCGTCAATCTTCACGCGCTCCAGCGCATCGGTTTTGAACACGCTAAGAAGCCGCTCAAGCTCGCTCCGCCTCGTTGACTGGTCAAACGAGACGCCCAAATGATCAGCATCGACATAGCGCAGATTAATACGCTTTTCTTTGGCCCTTGCCCACAGCGCATGGGCGCGGCCCGGCGCATAAATGGTGACGGTGTCAAAAAATACTTTGGTGCGAATACCGTAGCCAAATCCGCGCAGTGCGGCGGCAAAAATTTCCGTCATGCGGTGCGTGCGCTCGGCCGAGCGGCGAATACCCTTGGGGCCATTGTAGACCGCGAACATGGAGGCGATCACCGCCAGCAACACTTGCGCTGTGCAGATATTGCTGGTGGCCTTTTCGCGGCGAATATGCTGCTCGCGGGTCTGCATCGCCATGCGCAGAGCCCGGTGGCCGTGAGCATCGACAGAGACACCAATGATCCGCCCCGGCATGGCGCGCTTGAATGAGTCGCGGGTGGCGAAAAATGCTGCATGCGGCCCGCCATAGCCCATGGGCACGCCGAAGCGCTGGGCAGACCCAATGGCGATATCAGCGCCGAGTTCTCCCGGCGGTGTCAGCAGCGCCAATGCCAGCAAATCCGTGGCCATGATCGCCAGGGCGCCCGCCTCATGCAGCGACTTTATGATCTCGCGGAAATCGCGCACCTCGCCCGAGGATCCGGGATAAGACAGCAGTGCGGCAAACACATCGCCAGCTTTGAGATCGCGAGCGGGGTCACCGATGATCACCTGATAGCCAAAGGCTTTCGCCCGTGTTTCAATCACGCCGATGGTTTGCGGATGCGTGTCGCTGTCCACAAAGAACACATGTGAGTCCTTCTTCACCACCCGCCTGGCCATCGCCATGGCCTCTGCCGCCGCGGTGGCCTCATCGAGCAGCGAGGCGTTGGCGAGTTCCAGCCCTGTGAGATCAACAATCACCTGCTGGAAATTGAGCAGCGCTTCCAGCCGCCCCTGGCTCACCTCTGCCTGATAGGGCGTGTAGGCCGTATACCAGCCCGGATTTTCCAGCACATTGCGGAGGATCACCTTGGGTGTCACCGTGCCGTAATATCCCATGCCGATCATCGACACGAACACTTCATTGCGGCTCGCCACGTTCCGCAAATAAGAAAGCGCGGTGCGCTCCGCCATGGCGGGCTTGAGCTCAAGGGGCCGCTTCGCCCGGATTTTCTCCGGAACCACTTTCGCGATGAACTCCTCCAGCGTTTTCGCCCCCACGGCGTTGAGCATCTCTTTGGTCTCGGCCTCGCTGGGCCCAATATGACGCGGAATAAAATTGGCTCCGGGTTCAAGTTCGGCGAGGGTTGGTCTGGTCATGTGTCGTCCTCCTCAACCTGCCACGAACTTGTCATAGGCGACCTTGTCCATGAGGTCGTTCAGTTCGTTTTTGTCCTTGAGTTTTACTTTCATGAACCAGCCATCGCCTTCAGCGCCGCGGTTCACCAAGGCTGGATCGCCCTCAAGCTCCTTGTTCACGGCAACAACCTCGCCGCTCACCGGCGCGTAAACCTCGCTGGCAACTTTGACGCTTTCGACGACTGCGGCCTCACCGCCCTTGGTGACTTGCTTCCCGATTGCCGGAAGCTCTACGAACACCACATCGCCCAATTGCTCCTGCGCGTGTTCGGTGATGCCGATGGTCGCCACTTCGCCGTCGACTTTGATCCACTCGTGATCCCTGGTGTATTTCATGGAGAATTCCTCAGCGTTTGAATTGATTGGGGACAAAGGGCAGCTTGACGATGGTTGCAGGCATGGCAGAGCCTCGCACCATCAATTGAATTGATGTTCCGGGCGCGGATGACACCGTCTCGACATAGCCCATGGCGATGGGGCCATTCACAGTTGGTCCGAATCCACCCGAGGTGATGACGCCAATCTGGCGGCCCTCTTTGTTGGTGATCACCGTGCCATCGCGCGCAGGCGCGCGGCCTTCCGGCTTGATGCCGACGCGCTTGCGCTCAGGGCCATCCCGCAACTCTTGAAGCACCCGCTCGGCGCCGATGAAGCCACCATCGATACGCCGCTTTTTGCCAATAGACCACACCAGACCCGCTTCCACCGGGCTGATCGTCTCGTCCAGTTCGTGCCCATAAAGGCAAAGCCCGCCTTCAAGGCGCAGCGAATCACGCGCCCCCAGGCCAATCGGTTTCACTTCAGGCTCAGCCAAAAGCGCTTCAACGATACGCAGTGCCTTGTCCGCCTGCACGGAAATTTCAAAGCCGTCCTCGCCGGTGTAGCCGGAGCGCGAAGCGGTGATTTCCATGCCATCAAAAAGCATGGCCGATGCCGACATGAACTCAAGCTGCGCGCAGTCCGGCGCATGGCGCGCCAGAGCGGCCTCTGCCTTTGGTCCCTGCAAGGCCACAAGTGCGCGGTCCTCCAATCGCACAAGCTTCACACCCGCCGGCAGCAGCACTTCGATCCAGGCATAATCTGCAAACTTTCGCGAGGCGTTGACCACCAGCGCCAGCGTGCCATTTTCGCCGCGCGTGATCATTAAATCATCAAGCGTGCCGCCCTGCTCATTGAGAAGCTGCGTGTAGCGGATTTTGCCCTGCCCCAGCCCCAGAACATCGCCGGGAACAAGCTTTTCCAGCGCTTTTGCCACAGTCTCATGGTCCGGCCCCACCACCAGGCACTGCCCCATATGCGAGACATCGAAAAGTCCGGCGGCATTCCTTGTCCAGTTGTGTTCGGCCAGTATGCCAGTGGGATATTGCACCGGCATGTCATAGCCAGCGAAAGGCACCATGCGGGCACCGAGGCTCACATGCAGATCATAAAGCGGGGTGCGTTCGCTCAACTGAACTCTCCTGACAACAATGCGGCAGC
>JANOTU010000257.1:0-2596 GCA_031416515.1 Hyphomicrobiales bacterium | reverse complement strand
TTGCGAAGCAAGGGTGGGCTGGAAGCCCGCGCCCCCAGAAGAGGGCTCATGGGGCCAGGGACACTCACTCGCTGCCCAGCATGGACTGCACAATTGGCCGCACAGTTTGCAACAGCGCATCAGCCATGGCGGCGTGGCCTTCTGCTGTGGGGTGCAGCGCTCCGGTGGTTTCTGAGAACACGGCAGCGGAGGCTTTTTCATCGATCTTGCCTGAGCCGCCGACAACCTTCTGGTTGAGGATCATGTAAGCGTCATTGAATGTGCGCACCCAGCGCTGGCGCAGCGCATAGGGGAAATTCTCCGTAGCCGGGTTATAGGGCCGCCAGTCGCGCACCTTGCCGGACCAGCTCGACTGGCAGGTTTCAGTCTCGCGGCTGGCCTTGCCCCAGCACGGCATCATCAGGGTTTCCGCCGGATCGCCCGCCAATTGAGGATTGCGGGCGCAAAAGCCGTGGCCTTCAAAGATGCGGTCGGTGTAAATGCGGTCGGCGAAGCTCCAGCCATGGTCTCCCGCCAGATCGCGCATGTTTTTGAAGAGCGTGGCAACGCCGTCGCGCACGGATTTCAGGCGTGTCGGCTGCGTCACCAGCCAGGAGGAAAACATGTCGAGCGATTGATTGGCGGGGACGGCATCTTCTGGATCATCAGCGCTGCCGCCAGCCCCGCAAAGCGCGCCGCGCTCATCGGTGACAAGATCAGGATAGGCGGTAAGCACAACCCGCGAGGCATCGAAGGTGCGGTCTCCAGCCATTGCCGGTGAATCGAGCAATGGACCGGGAGCAACCCCTGCGCTGGTTTCTGAGTACAACGGCAAGGCGGCCGCAAAAGCTTTGGCCAACCGCGCGTAAGCTGCCGGCAAAACATCTTTCATGTTGGCGCGAAAATCTTCCGCTGACACGGTGGCGCCGAAGAAACTGGCGATTGCCGCGGAGACTCCATCGCGCAGAGCAGCCCAGGCCACAACGCTGGAAAAGCCGATGTCATTGCCGCCAATGGAAAGGAAGACGAGATCAAGGCTGCGACGAAACTTGTTGCCGGGGCAGACCCAATTGTCATCGCTCCAATCAGGCTTCTCCAGGCAGATTTCACGCAGCAGCCGGTAGAGTTGGGAATCCTTTGATCCACCCGACAGGGGCCGCGCCGAGGTTGCGGCGGACACCAGCGTGTCCGATACCCTTTCCACATAAGTCTGCGGACCCAGTATGCCCGCATCGATGCCCGCGCCCGAGCAGGAATAATCAAGAAACGTGATAGAGGTTTTTGGGTTCTCAACGGCGATCTGCAGGGCCGCGCGCAGTTGCTGGCCGTAGAGCGAGCGGTGGCAAAGCTCGTCTGTCCACTGGGCTGAGCCTCCTGCATCGTCCCGGATCCGGCGCGGATAAAGATTGCGGTGGCGGTGCGCCTCGCTGAAGGCAACGGGTCGGTCGGGATTGCCCTCCCCGGATGCAAAACTGTCGCCAAGTCCGGCAATCAAAATGTCGCGGGCTTTCGCTGTGACCATGATGGGCCGTTCACCTGCGGCATTGACCGAAATCTCCGCTCCACCGGGATAGGGAAGCATCACACCCGCACCACTTACCCGGTCTCCGCACGCCGCTGTGGCCACGAGTTGGCCAGCAATGCGCCACTCGCATTGGGCGGTGACAGGAGTGCCCGAAAGCCAGAGTTCAATGGCCTGTCCGGCTGGATTGAGGTAAGTGTCAATGCCGCCACAGGCTGAATGTTTTCGCGATCTGGAATCATAACACAAGGCATCCGTGCCGCTTGCCGCCCAGCCGCGCCAGTCAAAATTCTGGCGCAGGATGCCGCTGAAGGCAATCCGGCGGTCATTGAGAACATGCTCCGACCCCAATACCGAACCCGCGAGGATACGCTTTTCCCGTTGCTCCTGCGGCAAGGAAAGTCCGTCAAGATACAGCAGATACTGCCACCAGGCGTTTTCGTGGCGCTTGAAAAAAGCCGGATCCCGAAACAGCCGGAAGCGGTTCACAACCTGCCATTCGATGCGAACCTCTGAACTCTCAAGTATTTGGGCCTGTGTTGAAGGGATCAAAAGGAACGCTGCCGCACTGCAAAGCGCAAGAAGGAGTTTGTTCATGGCGCGGCTTGTGCGTGCGGAAATTGGCCAAGTTGAGGCTGGGCTCGCACATCAGGGTGAGGAAGTGGGGCATTGTTTGACGCGGGTACCCACTTCGGGCATTCGGGTGAACATGAAGAAGACTCGCGTGGGCGTTTTGATCTCGGGCCGGGGGTCCAATATGATGGCGCTGGTGGAGGCAGCGCAGGCGGCGGATTATCCGGCGGAAATTATCTGCGTGGTCTCCAACCGCAGCGACGCCAAGGGCCTTGAATATGCCGCCGCGCAGGGCATTGCCACCAAGGTCATTGATCACAAGGCCCATGTTTCACGCGAAGCCTTTGACATGGCTCTGCACGATTGCCTGCAGTCGCAGAAGCTCGATCTCATCGCCTGTGCGGGCTTCATGCGCATCATGACGCCGTCCCTCATCGCCAAATGGGAAGGCCGGATGCTCAACATCCACCCTTCGCTGCTTCCCGCTTACAGGGGCCTCCATACCCATGAACGCGCCCTGGC
>JANOTU010000256.1:0-1589 GCA_031416515.1 Hyphomicrobiales bacterium | reverse complement strand
GTCAAGATGTGTCTTCATCTCCTTCATCTGCGCCTTGTCTCGCGTCATCTGCGGATTAATTTTCTTTCCGCAGATGCCGAGGGCGGCAGCGCGGCTTAAGCCTGCCAGCCCGCCAGCCGGTCAAGGCCGATCAACTCTTCGTAAGTCTGGCGCGGGCGCACCAGGGACCACTTGCCATCCTTGACCAGAACTTCCGGCACCAGCGGTCTCGTATTGTAAGTGCCGGCCTGCACCGCGCCGTAAGCGCCCGCCGTCATGGTGGCGAGGAGATCGCCTGCGGCAAGCCGGGGCAGGCGGCGCGAGGTGGCAAGATAGTCGCCAGTCTCGCACACAGGGCCTACGACGTCAGCCTCCATCATGACCTCGCCCACAGGCTCTGCCACGGGGATGATGTCGTGCCAGGCTTCATAGAGGGTGGGGCGAATGAGATCATTCATCGCGGCGTCCTGGATGACGAAACTCTTCTCGTCACCCTCTTTGATATAGATGACACGGCTGACCAGAATGCCGGCATTGCCGACAATCATCCGCCCCGGCTCCAGCACATATTTGAGACCCAGGCCCCCGAGCGTGCGCTTGACCATCGCGGCGTACTCATCGGGATGCGGTGGTACATCATTGGTGCCCTTGTAAGGAACACCCAGCCCGCCGCCCAGATCAAGATGGCGGATGTTATGGCCGCGCGCTTTCAAATCGCGGGCCAACTCCGCCATCACCTTGAAGGCCTGTTCAAAGGGCTCAAGCTCGGTGATCTGGCTGCCAATATGCATGTCGATTCCCGCCACATCAAGGGCGGTGAGCGCTGCGGCGCGGGCGTAGACTTCAGGAGCGCGCGCATAAGAGACGCCGAACTTGTTTTCCGCCTTGCCGGTGGTGATCTTGTGATGGGTCCTGGCATCCACATCCGGATTGACGCGGATTGAAACGGTGGCGCGCTGGCCGGTGCGCTGGGCGATGGTGGCGAGCAGCTCAAGCTCTGGCTCTGATTCGACATTGAAACAGGCAATGCCCTCTTTCAGGGCCAAGGCCATTTCCCGCGCCGTCTTGCCAACGCCGGAAAATACGATCTTGCGGGCGGGAACGCCTGCGGCCAAAGCGCGGCGCAGCTCGCCTTCGGACACCACATCCATGCCAGCGCCCAAAGCCGCCATGGTCTTGATCACCGCCTGGTTGGAATTGGCCTTCATGGCGTAGCAGATCATGTGATCGGTGCCGGCAAAGGCTTCTGACATCACCCGGTAGTGGCGCTCAAGGGTGGCGGTTGAATAGCAATAAAAGGGCGTGCCCACCTCTTCGGCAAGCTCCCGCAAATTCACATCCTCGGCGTGAAGAACGCCGCTCCGGTAGGCGAAATGATGCATGCGCTACTGCGTCTGCTGGTCGAATTTCGGCGCTTCCGGATCGCCGCGCACGCCGCAGGCGGCGAGCGAGAGGGTCAGGGCGAGGCAGAGGAGGATGGTTTTCATGAGGTCTGTCCTATGAGATTTTTCTTGGCCGATCAGGTCCTTCGAGGCTCGCAAGAACGCGAGCACCTCAGGATGAGGATACCCACCACCCTCAGGATGAGGATACCCACCACCCTCAGGATG
>JANOTU010000255.1:0-3964 GCA_031416515.1 Hyphomicrobiales bacterium | reverse complement strand
CGCCAGATTTTGCACAAACACATCGGCCTTCGCCACCATGGCGTGAACCAGCGCCAGATCGCCCGCGCTCTTCAAGTCCAGCGCAGCGCTCTCCTTGCCGCGGTTGAGCCAGGCGAAATAGGCTGATACGCCGTGTACGGTCTTGTCATAGTGCCGCGCGGTGTCGCCGTCCTCACGCTCGATTTTTATGACGCGCGCACCCGCATCGGCAAGGCGCAGCGTGCACAGGGGGGCGGCCACCGCCTGCTCGATGGCAACGACAAGCAGCCCTTCAAGAGCGCCCTTCATCTAGTAGGACCTCGGCAGGCCAAGCACATGCTCGGCCAGATAGGAGAGAATGAGATTGGTTGATATGGGGGCCACCTGATAAAGCCTCGTCTCGCGGAATTTGCGCTCAATGTCATAGTCCTCGGCGAAACCAAAGCCGCCATGGGTCTGGATCGCCACATTGGCGGCCTCGAATGACGCATCCGCCGCCAGCATTTTCGCCATATTGGCCTCGGCCCCGCAATCCTCGCTTGCCTCGAACTTGCGCAAGGCCTCCTGCACCATGAGATCAGCGGCGCGCATGTTGGCGTATGCCCTGGCGATGGGAAACTGCACCCCCTGATTTTGCCCGATGGGGCGGCCAAACACCTGGCGCTCCCTGGCGTAGGCGGTGGATTTTTCAATAAACCATTTGGCATCGCCCACGCATTCCGCCGCAATCAGAATGCGCTCGGCATTCATGCCGGAGAGAATATAGCGAAAGCCCCTGCCCTCCTCGCCGATGAGGTTTTCGGCGGGTACGCGCATGTTGTCGAAAAACAGCGCCGTGGTGGCATGGTTCATCATGGTGCGGATGGGCTGGATGGAAAGGCCCTTGGCCTCGCGCATGTCGACTATGAAAACGCTCATGCCATCAGTGCGCCTGGCCGACTGCTCCTTAAGCGTGGTGCGCGCCAGCAGGATCATGAGATCGGAATGCTCAGCCCGGCTGGTCCACACCTTCTGGCCATTGATCACGTAAGTGTCGCCGTCGCGTTTGGCGAAGGTCTTGATTGACGCCGTGTCGGTGCCGCTGGTGGGTTCGGTCACGCCAAAAGCCTGAAGCCTGAGCGCGCCTGAGGCGATCCCTGGCAGGTATTTCTGTTTCTGCGCCTCCGACCCATGCCGCAGCACCACCCCCATGATATACATTTGCGCATGGCAACTCGCGCCATTGCCGCCCGATGCCTGGATTTCCTCCAATATCGCCGCCGCCGCCGAAAGTGGAAGGCCAGCGCCGCCATATTCCTCGGGGATGAGCGCCGCGAGGAAGCCTGAATCCGTCAGCGCACGGACGAATTCGGCGGGATACGCCATCTCCCGGTCAAGGGCCCGCCAGTAGGCGCCGGGAAAGCCTGCGCAGAGCCGGGCGACGGATTGGCGGATGTCAGCGTGGCTCATCTTTCCTCCCCCACAGAGCTAAGGGAGGCACACTTTTTTTGCGGGCTTGACTTCTTTTCTTCTCCCTTGGGAGAAGAAGGGGCCCGTCGCTCTTTCTTGCGACGGGAAGATGAGGGGTCACCGCAGCCAATTAACCAGGGCCGGTGTCCCCTCACCCTCCCATTGCAAGGGCAATGGGCCCCTCCCTCTCCCAAGGGAGAGGGTAAAAAGGACAGGCGCCTGTCTGCGCGCATACCAAAAAGACGTGTGCATGCCTTAGCCCGCAGAGGAGTGAGGAAAGAGGCTCCCATCATGACCCTGCCCTCTTGATCACGTAAGACCCGCTCGCGTCCAGTTTCGCGGTCCAGCCGGGCTCGATGACGATTGTCGTTGTGACCTCCTCGATAATCGCAGGCCCGTTGATCACTGCGCCTGCGCCCAGCATTGATCCATCATAGACCGGTGTCGCCGCTCCCTTGCCGGAACTGGAGAAGATTGCCTTGCGCTGGCCCTTGAGGGCCTTGGCGAGCGTTGCGCCCTTTGCCAGTTTTGGGGACTTTGGTTTTCCGATGCGGCCATAGAGGGTGGCTTCGAGGTTCACCACTTCCACCGCGCTGTGGCGTTCGGAATAGGTGTAAAGTTCTTCGTGCCGCGCATGGAAGGCTTGGGCTACCTTGTCGATGCTCTTTGCATTGATCTCAAAATTGCCGATGTCCACGGTGCATTCATGCACTTGCCCCACATAGCGCATATCGAGGCTGCGCTTCACGTCGATCTGGGCTTTCTTGAAGCCATCGCTCAGCAGATGCTTCACGCCCTTGGCTTCAAGTTCGCGGAACAACGTGTCAATGCGCTTGCAGGCAGCGGCGTTGTCAAGGCGCACCGGCGCTGTGGCCATGTAGTTGTATTTCACATCCGAGATGATCTGCCCGAAGGCGCACAGGCCGGAGGCGAGCTTGGGAAGGATGATGGTCGCAATCCCCATCTCGCGCGCCAGCGCTGTGATGTGTGCCGCCGTGGCCCCGCCCGCCCCTACCAGCACGAAATCTCTGGGGTCATAGCCGCGTTCAACCGAGACGCGCCGGATGCCATTCACCATGTTGTTGTTGACGATGGTGAACATGCCGTAGGCGGCGCGCTCCACCGACATCTTCAAGGGACCCGCCACGCGGCTCAGGGCCTTGCGCGCCGCCGCCACATCCAGCGGCAGCTTGCCGCCCAGCAGGCCTTCCGGGTTGAGATAGCCCAGCACCAGATTGGCGTCTGAAATCGTTGGCTCCACACCGCCTTGGCCGTAGCATGCGGGGCCCGGCTCAGAGCCAGCTGATTGCGGGCCCACTTGCAAAATGCCGTGTGAATCAATCCAGCCAATCGAGCCGCCGCCAGCGCCCAGGGTTTCCACCTGGATCATGGGAACGCCGATTCGATAGCGCAGGAAATCGATGTTCTTGTTGAGGTTGGTCTGGCCGTCCTTGGTCAGCGTGATATCGAAAGAGGTGCCGCCCATGTCCACGGTGATGACATTGTTCTGCTTGAAGGGTGCCGCCACAAACAGGCCAGCCTGCGGCGCCGAGGCTGGCCCGGAATTGATGGCATAGACCGAGCGGTCAGTCATCACCTGGCCGATGGCCAGCCCGCCATTGCTCTGGAAATAACGCACCGGCTTTTGCGCGCCAAGTGATTTGAAATAGGCGTCAATCCCGGTCACATATTTCCGCATGACCGGGGCGAGGTAGGCGTTGGTCACCGCTGTTGAGGTGCGGGTATATTCGCGGATCTGCGGATAAAGCTCAGAGCCCACCGTGAGGATCGCATCGGGGAGCATTTCGCGCACGATCTCGGCGGCGCGGCGTTCGTGCGCGGTGTTGAGCACCGACCAGACAAAGGAAATCGCCACTGTTTCCACGCCTTCCGCCTTGAAGAGTTCGCAGGCCGCGCGCACATCATCCTCAATCATCGCTGTGCGGATGGTTCCGTCCGAGATCACCCGCTCGCGAACCCCTTTGCGCAAGTAACGCGGCACCAGCATGGTGGCGGCGGGATATTCGGGGTCATAGCGGAAGCCATCCTCCTTGTGGCCGTTGCGGATTTCAATCGAATCCTCGTGCCCCGCCGTGCAGATCAGCCCCACCTTGCCGCCCCGGTGGGTGATCAGCGCGTTGAGGCCGACGGTTGTGCCATTGATGCAGAGATCGCAATTGGAAACAATCTCGCGCACGGTCTTGCCAAAATCATCGGCGATGAGCTTGAGACCGTTTTCGATGACTGCTGTGGGATCGCCATGAATGGTCAGCGCCTTGTACAGCTTCACATCGCCGGTTCCGCGGTCGGCGATGACAAAATCGGTAAATGTGCCGCCGGCGTCAATGCCGAGGCGGTATTGGGTGCGCATTATTTAGTTCTCCAATCACACAACTCGATAGGGGTAGGGAAGGGCTTTCGCCCTCCCCTCCCTCCGAACCGTACGGGCGGTTTTCCCGCATACGGCTCTCCAGTCGATGGTTTATCCACATCGGGAGTGCCTTGCTTGCCACCGGGTGTGTTACTGCGACTTGCC
>JANOTU010000254.1:0-2081 GCA_031416515.1 Hyphomicrobiales bacterium | reverse complement strand
GCCCGTGGCAAGGCGAACACCCACGGATCCAGGTTGCGTGCACCATATCGCCTTTTCACTGTCGCGGGCGACCTTCATGCAGGCGGTGGCGCGCCTTGACGAGCGCGGCATCAAGCATACGGGTGTCAAGGACCGGGGGATTTTCGACTCGGTATACTTCGAGGATCCGATGGGCTTGCTGATCGAGCTTGCCTCATACAAGTTCGAGCCGCCCGCCGGACTCACCCATGTCGAAGTGATTTTTGAAGCCAACCAAATCCGCGTGAGCCGCGGTGATCACCATATCGCCGAAATCCACCTCGCCGATGCGATCGAGGCGCTGGTGGCGCGGAAAAACCCGTCGCTGTCTGCTGATCGTTCACCCAAAAATCCCTACTGACCCCAAATGGAGAAGACCCATGAAACTGCATATCCTGAAGCCATCGGTTAACTGCCTGGCTGCGCGTATTTTTGTGCGCGCCGCCAAACTTGATTTCACCGAGGACGATGCCTGGGGCAAAACCCGCTCGGCGGAATTCCTGGCCATGAACCCGGCGCATTTGACCCCCATGATCGAACTGTCCGGTCTCCCCAAGGGCGCATTGTTCGAGAGCTGCGCCATCATGCAGTATCTCTGCAACAGGCATGACCTTGAAGCCCTCTATCCGAAGAACGCCGAAACCCGCGCCATGATTGACAGCGCCATGTTCTATATCACCGGCACGCTCTATCCGGTTCTGGCGCGCGCCACCTATCCAGCCCTTGGTTTTCCGCTCTATGCCGGTGAAGTGGGCGCCAGCAATGTGGGTGCCGACGACAAGGCCGAAGCCCAGAAGGCCGCTTCAGACGCCGTGGCCGAGCCTTTGGAGGTTCTCCACAAATTTTATATGGACGGCAAGCCCTTCATCGGCGGCGCCAAGCCCGGCATTGCCGACATGCGCCTGGCCGCGAGCCTCGAATTCCTCGCCGTGGTCGATTACCCGCTGCCCGCCTGGGCCAAAACCTATATGACGGCGATGGAAAGCTCGCTGGGTGCTGCCTACACTGAACCGGCAAACGATGTGCGCGGCTATATCGCCCATGTCAGGTCGCAGATGAAATGATTTGACATCAATGATTGCAATGATTACATAGATTTCATGGCAAGCATTACAATCAGAAATCTGGATGATGAAACCAAACTCATGCTGCGCATTCAAGCGGCGGGCAAGGGTCGGTCCATGGAAGAGGAGGCGCGTATGATCCTGCATGACAGTGTGCGAAGTGGCCCCCGGCATGGGGGATTTTCCGAAGCGCCTGCGGCGGCACTCAAACTTTCCTGGGTGGACCGGCTGGTTGGGCGTTTCCAGGAGGTGGGCGGGGTGGAGCTGGAAGAACCACCCCGGCAAACCGGTCGGCCGCCGCCTGATTTCAGCGGGCCGGAGTTCGAGGCTTGATCGTCCTCGACACGAATGTGATTTCCGAATTGATGCGCCCGCGACCGGAACCCAAAGTGGTGAACTGGTTGCGGGCGCAAAATCTTGAATGGGTATATACGACGGCCATGACGGCGGCGGAGCTTTGGTACGGCGTTCACCTGCTGGAGCCTGGCAAGCGGCGCGCCGATATAGAGCTGCGGGTGCGCGCCATGCTGCGCCAGGATTTTGCCGGGCGCATTCTCGACTTCACAGCCGCCGAAGCCGCTGAATATGGCCGCCTGCACACCTTGCAAAAACGCAGCGGCCGCATGGCTGACATCGCGGATACGCAGATCGCGGCCATCACCCATGTGCGCGGCTTCGCGGTCGTGACACGAAATGTGGGAGATTTCGCTCATACCGGATTGCAGATCATCAACCCGTGGGAGTTATAGCGGGGGCGGTCCATTGTGTCGCAATTGCAGTGTTGCGGCGCGACATGTAGAAGCTTGCCCCATGACTGACACCAAACCCCCGGTCCGGCCGCTTTCGCCGCATTTGCAGATTTACCGGCCGATGCTGACCATGATCATGTCGATCATGCACCGGATCACCGGGGTGGCGCTTTATCTGGGGGTGGTCCTGCTGGTGTGGTGGCTGTTGGCGGCGGCGACGTCGGATGAATATTTCGCGGCGGCGCAGCGC
>JANOTU010000253.1:0-3064 GCA_031416515.1 Hyphomicrobiales bacterium | reverse complement strand
TCCGCCCACGGTTATGTGACCGATTCGGACGGCAATGGATTTGCGGCGCGAGCTGATGGCTGAGTAGGACATGGGGCTCAATTGGTCTGTGGCAGCGCCAAGGTCAAGACAAAGAGGAGACCAGCGGCCAGCACAATCGATGGCCCTGAAATGGTGTTGGCGAAGGCCGAAAGCATCAGGCCGAAGACCACAGCTAGCCCCGCCATGATGGCCGAAATCACCGCCATGCGTTCCGGCGTTGACGACAAGCGGCGCGCGGCGGCGGCGGGAATGACAAGCAGCGCGGTGATCAGCAACAGGCCGACAATTTTCATGGAAATCGCCGTCATCAGCGCAATCAGCAGGATGAAGCCAAATTCGACGCGCCGCACCTGCACACCCTCTGCGCGGGCCAGTTCTTCATGCACGGAAATGGCGATGAGATCACGCCAGAGAAATCCCAGAACGGCCAGCACCGCCAAAGCCCCGCCCCAGACAATTTCAACATCCACCGTGCTGACAGTCAGAATATCGCCAAACAGCAAATCCATGTGATCGCCAGCCGCACCCGTCACCAGCCCCACGGTGATGAGGCCCAGGGCCAGCGCTGTGTGCGAGAGAATGCCGAGCAGTGTGTCGGTGGCAAGCTGGCGCTGATTTTTCATCAAGAGAAGAATAAGCGCCACAGCAACGGCGGTGGCCATGGCGCCAAGCGTCAGACTGAAACCCAGAAGCAGCCCCAGCCCCACGCCAAACAACCCCGAATGCGCCAGCGTCTCGCCAAAATAAGCCATGCGCCGCCAGACGATGAAGCACCCCACCGGGCCAGCCACCAGCGCCACGCCAAGCCCAGCAAGGAGCGCCCGCTGGAAAAAGGGTTCCGAGAGGATGTCCAGCATCAGAGGGTCTGCCTAGTGGTGATGATGTTCATGATCATGGTCGTGGTGATGCGTGTAGGCGGCGATCATGCGTGCGGCTGAGGGGCCGAAGAGTTTTGAGAATTCCGGATCAGCCTGCACTTTCTGGGGCCCGCCTTCACAGCAGACATGGCCGTTCAGGCAGACCACATGATCGCTCTCCGCCATCACCATGTGAAGATCATGACTCACCATGAGAATGCCGCAGCCATGACGCCGTCTGATCGTCGAAATCAATTCGTAGAGTCTGGCCTCGCCCATGAAATCCACCGCTTGCACCGGCTCATCAAGCACCAAAACCTCGGGCTTGCGCAAAATCGCCCGCGCCAGAAGTGCGCGCTGCAACTCTCCGCCAGAGAGCGAGGCGACATTGGCGGATTTGAGATGTGCGATGCCGGTCTCGTCCAATACTTCGTCGATCTCGGCCTCGCTGGGCCTGAGGGTGAGCGAGAGCAGTCTGCGCAAATCCAGCGGCACATTGGGGGTGAGCGGAAAGCGCTGCGGCACATAGCCCACGCGCAAATCCTTGCGCCGGACAATTTCGCCCGAGGTCAGCGCCTGCAAACCCAACATGCAGCGCACCAGCGTTGATTTGCCAGCGCCATTGGGGCCGATCACGGTGACAATCTCGCCGCCCCGCACATCGACATTGACATGGTCGAGTATATTGCGCTTGCCCACCCGCAGTGTCGCATCACGCGCGCTCAGCAAGGCGCCCTGGGCTTTCAGCATGTCAGTGCGCCCCCGCAGCACAGGGGCCGCAGGTGCCCGTCATTTCGATGAGAGTTTGCGCGGGGCGAAAGCCTTGCGTTTTGGCCGCCTCATCAATGCGGCGGAAGGCTTCTGCCGCTTCGAGTTCGGCCACCGTGCCGCAGGCCTCGCAAATCAACAGCGCGGCGGGCTCGCCCTCATGCGCATGCGAACAGGCGACATAGGCGTTGCGACTTTCAATCTTGTGCACAAGGCCGTGCGCCAGGAGGAAATCCAGCGCGCGGTAAATGGTGATGGGCGCTGGCCTGCCGCCATGCGCGGCCATGCGCTCGATGATATCATACGCCCCAACGGCCGCATGGCCCTGCGCCACACAGGCCAGCACATCGCGGCGTTGCGCTGTCAGGCGCGAGCCAAGGCGCTCACAGATGCGCTCCGCCCTGGCGATCAGGTCGGCTGTGCAATGGGTGTGGTCGTGCAGAGGATCGAGAAAAGCCATGAATGTTACATTATAACATTCATGGCTCCCTTATCAAGTCACGATCTGCAGGAAAATGATCATGATGGCGAGCCAGCCGATAGCGAACAAGATTGTGCGCGCGAACGGAATTCCGGCGGTGTGGCCGACGTAGTGCAGCAGCCTGGCCCAGAAATAAATGGTGGCCCATGTGGCGGTTGTGCCATTGGCCGCACCGGCAAGGTGCGCCACCAGCACGACAGCGCCAAAGGGCGCAAGATTCTCCACTGCATTGTAATGCGCTTTCTTGGCGCGTTTTGCCCAATCCGGCAGAGGCTCATCGTCGGCCATGTACGTCAAAGTATTCATCAGGCCGGATGCCATGACCCGCGCGACGATATATGGCATCCACATCAACGCCGTTATGGCGGCAACCCAGGCGAGCATGGTGAGATCAGTTGTCATTTTTATCCCCTATCCTGGGGCGCGTTCCTGCACCGAGATTGGGCACGAATCGGGCCCGCATTGGCGTCAGGCTACCACAGTCGGCCAGCCTCGATAATCCCCTTGATATCCTGTCTCATGCCCAACCCCAATTCATTTGTGCGCCCTTGATCCACTTCGTCCTCACCCGCCCTTGCGGGAGAGGACGTAGACGAAAGCCGGGTTGAATATTTTGAAGTGATCTGCACGCTCTCCAATATGTCCCTTCTCGCCTCACATCTCTCATGCGGCGAGAAGGGACTCGCCTGAGAGTGACGCCCAACATTAAGTGAATCGATTCAAAGCCTGTTGATACCTTGCCTCCTCGTATCGCGGGCTTGAGGCACGCGCTACAAGAATGCATCCAATTTCTTGGCACCCAACGGGCAGAAAAAATAGTCCTTGACAAGGAACTTATCGTTCACTATACGTTCCCCATCCTCCCAGAAGGGGTTTCGTTCGCGACGGTGACCGGGATGGGAGGAAATCGGCTCTTGCCGTCATCTGTATCGTGCGG
>JANOTU010000252.1:0-4029 GCA_031416515.1 Hyphomicrobiales bacterium | reverse complement strand
TTTCAACTTTTTTATCCCCGCCATTTCAACAGTGAAATGCCCGCTTTCGACAGGTCGGCTTTTCGTCGGCGGGGGCTATTTTTTCCCGAACCGGGCGGCGAGCAAGGTGTTGGCGCGTTCGAGGTCGAATTTACCAGGATTCAAGCTTTCGTTGACCCAGTCGATCCGTTCATCGTATTCGGGATGGGCGGGATCGGCCAGGATGGACAGCAGTTCCTGATAGCCCCAGATGCCGCCGCAATCTTCCGGCGGACAGCCGCCTTTTCCGGTTATGCAGATGGGGTAGGAGACGCCCTCGACGCCCGGCTCGTTTTTTTCGAATGCGACCGTGTGCTCCCAGTCGTCGCCGAAGTCATAGGTGTAGGTGAAGCGGACAACCGAAGATCGCAGCAGGCGGCTCAGCGTCAGGCGATTTTCGTCGGCGACGTCGTCGACACTGCGCTGATCGCCATATTGCTCGCCGCCGATGTCGAAGGCATGGAGATGGCAGTCGTACCAGCCCATCGCCGCCTGGATCGCCAGGTGCAGGTCGCCGAGGGTCATCGTGCCGGGCATGGCCAGTCGGCGCCAGACTGGCGGCTTGATGCCGCGCAGCATCACCTTCATGGTGATGACATTCATACCGGCGTTCTTTTTCGGCGCAAGGGCTTTGGCCATGATCTTCCCATCCAGCGGTGTCGGACATCGGCTGGGATGTCTTCACTGACAAGCTTTGAGCGATTCCATCGCCCGTTGCAAGAGAATGGCGATGGCGAAGAACAAGGGGCGCTAGCGTTTAATTTTTGTAGAAGAAAAAAAGGGTAGCGCCCCCTTTTCCAATGCAAGTTATAAATTTAGGCGCAACATAGTTTTTTGGGCACAGGTCTATTCTGTAAACAGTGTCAAGTACTTCAAGCCGCATCATTTTTTGATATGTTTGGTGCAAGAAGCGATGCGGCATATTCCCACTTCCTCACCCTGAGGCGCGAGCTCGTAGCCACGCCTCGAAGGGCCCACGGTGCGAAACCTGCAACCGTCCTTCGAGGCTCGCGAAGGCGCTCGCGCCTCAGGATGAGGGTTGGGGGACCCAATTATTCTGACTGATCCGTTGGCCTGCGCGCAGTTTACTGAATCGCCCCGTTTCGGCACAGTATGGAACCAATACCGGTGGTTGGTCGTTGAAACCGCATTCATCTGAAAATGGATGCTAAAATGACAAGAAAATTATCGCTTCTCGCCATATGTCTTGGCTTGTCCTTGATGACAGCGCCCAGTTCATTTGCTGCTGATGCCCTGGATCTACCGCAGAGCCCGGCAAAACGCGTCATTGAAGTTCCCAGCCATGCGGCCTCAGCCCGAAATGCCACCCGCCCATCAAATGAGTGCGTTTGCCGCGATCTGGCGGCGGGTGAGGCCTGTACCGCAAATCGCTGTGAATATCTTCGGCCCCATGTCGTCGTATATGGCGGAATGTGGGGGTCAAGCTATCACCAGCACCACGGAATGCAGCATTTTCACTTGAGCTACAGGGACGAAGACGCGGTTTATGACGCGCATCATCTCGCCCACGATAATCACACCCATCATACCTATGATCATCATCACCATAACCATCATCATCACAAGAAACACCGTTACGGACACGGCTATGCGGCTCCAGTGGGCCATGGCACCTGAGGCTGGTTAGGCCTTGCCGCTCAGGCGATCATCTCGAGACCCTTGTGCTTGACCAGCGACAATAATTTGCGCGCCATGCGGCTGGGATGCTTGTCGCCGCATTCCCATTTGGAGATAAGGCCCGTGGTGACGCCGATATGCGCGGCGAAGACGGACTGACTCACGCCGGCTTGTTCCCGGATAGCGCGGATGTCAGACGCGGTCAGTGTTTCGGTTTTGGTCAGGCACAGGCGGTCGAACTCGCGCATGGTCTTCTTGGCAACGCCGCCAATCTCATGAAGGTCAAGCATCGCCCGGTGCACCGAGCGAGAAACATCAGACCTGTATGTCTTCGCCATCGCAATTCACCTCCAGCCATTTACCGTCTGTCAATGCCTTGTTGATTGTGGCGGCATCGAGCTTAAATATCGCCGTCGCTGCCGTCTTCAAGGCCTCAATTTCATTTTCTTCCAGATTGCCTTGTGTGTTCTTGCTGAACCCGTGCAAGAACACCGCCCGCTGCGACTGGCGGTAGGCAATGAGCGTCCGAAAGCCACCAGAGCGCCCGCGCCCCTTGCGCGGCACACGCTGCTTGATGATGCCCCCGCCGAGCGCTGCATCAACGAGGCCTCGTTCAGCGCGGGCGATGGCATCGCACAACAACGCATCGGCGATATCCTCCTTGCGGGCAAACCTTGCGAAGTCTCTGGTTTTGAAAATCCGCAAGCTATCGTCTCCGTATCCAATATAATTTATATCACCTGGTGATATATTTCAACACTATTCTCAGGCGCATCGAGATCGCGAGCTATGCCAGCAGCTTTCGAACGGCTTCCTGCCAGCCGGCGTATTTGGCTTCGCGGGTTTTGGCCGACATTTTGGGGGCAAAGCGTTTTTGGCGTTTCCAGGATTTGGCGAAGGCGGCGGGAGGCGGCAGCAGGCCCACTTGCAGGCCGGCGAGGTAGGCGGCTCCCACGGCTGTGGTTTCGAGGATGGCGGGGCGGTCGACGGGGGCGTTGAGGATGTCGGCCAGGGATTGCATGGTCCAGTCAGAGGCGGCCATGCCGCCGTCGACGCGCAGGGTGGTTTGCGCCGATGCGCCCCAGTCTTTGCGCATGGCATCCAACAGGTCGCGGGTTTGGTAGCAGACGGATTCAAGTGCTGCCCGGGCCAGCTCCTTGTTGGTGGTGCCGCGCGTCAGGCCGAAGAGGGCACCTCTGGCTTCCGGGTTCCACCAGGGCGCGCCCAGCCCCACAAAGGCGGGCACGAGGTAGACGTTTTGCTTCTGGTCGGATGACCTCGCCAGTTCGCCGGTCTCGGAGGCGGTTTTCACCATTTTGAGGCCGTCCCTCAGCCATTGCACGGCGGCGCCGGCGATGAAGATCGCCCCTTCGAGGGCGTAGGTGCGCTTGCCGTTCAGTTGGTAGGCTACCGTGGTGAGCAGGCGGTTGTTGGATTTGACCGCTTTTGATCCGGTGTTGAGGAGCGCGAAACAGCCGGTGCCGTAGGTTGATTTCATCATGCCGGGCTCGAAACAAGCTTGGCCGATGGTGGCGGCTTGCTGGTCGCCAGCCACTCCAGCGATGGGGATGGGTGCTCCGAAGAGGCTGGTGGCGCCGAAATTGGCGGCGCAGTCCTTGACTTCAGGGAGCATATTGCGGGGTACACGGAGGATTTGCAGGAGTTCATCATCCCACTCTCCGGTGTGGATGTTGTAGAGGAGGGTGCGGGACGCATTGGTGGCGTCGGTGGCGTGGGTCTTGCCGCCGGTCAAACGCCAGATGAGGAAGCTGTCAATGGTGCCGAAGCACAGCTCGCCTTTTTCGGCTCGGGCGCGGGCCCCTTTTACGTGATCAAGCAACCAGGAGACTTTGGTGCCGGAGAAATAGGGATCCAGCAACAGGCCGGTTTTTTCGGTGATGGGTTTTTCGTGGCCTTCAGCTTTCAGCCTGGCGCAGATTTCCGCCGTGCGGCGGTCTTGCCAGACGATGGCCTTGTGGATGGGCTTGCCGGTTTTTCGGTCCCAGATGACCACGGTTTCGCGCTGGTTGGTGATGCCGATGGCAGCGATGTTTTTGGCTTTGGCTTTTTTGATGGCGGACTTGGCGGTGCTGAGCACGGAGGCCCAGATTTCTTCCGGGTCGTGCTCCACCCAGCCGGAGTCGGGGAAATATTGCTTGAACTCCTTTTGCGCCGAAGCGAGGGGTTTGAGTTTTTTGTCAAAGATGATGGCGCGGGTGGAGGTGGTGCCCTGGTCGATGGCGAGGATCAGGTTTTTCATGGGGTGGGTCCTTCTGAATTTTTTTCCTCCCCCCGTGGGGGGGGGGGGGGGTGTTGTGGGGGCGAGTGGGGGGGGGGGGGGGTGCGGGAAGAAGGGAAAAGGGGGCAGGGGCC
>JANOTU010000251.1:0-4427 GCA_031416515.1 Hyphomicrobiales bacterium | reverse complement strand
GGGGGCCTGTGATCAAGGCCCCCCTCCGGCCCTTCGGGCCACCTCCCCCGCAACAAGGGGAGGAAGACTCTGTATTGCTTAAGCCGACAGGAACTCGTCCCACTTCTGGATCAGGTGGTCATACTCATCGGGCCACTGGTGCCAGTAAGCGACATGGGCTGAGCGGGTTTCGAGCGAGCCGCCGTCGCGGAGGTCGCCTTCCTTGATGCCGCGGTCGGGCGCGCCGACCCAGGGCTTGCCCTCATACCAGAAGGCGTATTTCTCCGCTGGCATGGCGTCCTTGATGTTGGTGGTGGGCGAATAATAGCCTTGCTCGGAAACGGCGATGGCCGGCGGGCCGGAGAGCCAGTAATCGCAATAGGCGACAACAGCCTCCATGTTGGGGGTGCCGGTGATGGCCGAATTGCCGATGGACCAAGCGCGGTAGCCTTCCCTGGCCACAGCGTAGGTGCATTCTTTTCCTTGGGCTTTGACAGCCATGACGGCGGGCTGCCAGGCGTCGGCGAGGATCATCTCGCCTGATGCCAGGAGATTGACCAGTTCGCCGAAATCGCCCCAGAGGGCGCGGAACTGGCCTTCCTTCTTCTTGGAAACCAGGAACTTCGCGGCTTCGTCAATGGCGGCCTTGTCCGGGTTGCCGGGGTTTGGCACGTTGAGGAGGCCGAGCGCGTTCATGGCGATGACGGCTTCGCCAAAGGCAATGAGCGGATCGACGTTGAGGCCGGTCTTGCCCTTGAACTTGGGGTCGAAAATCGCCGTCCAGGTGGAGGCTTCTTCCGCCGAGATGAGATCGGGGCGGTAGCCGATCGAGTCGTAGTTATAGACGGTTGGCACCATCCACAATTGCGTCTGGGCCTCGTCCTTCCAGATTTGGCCGACGATCTGGGCGCGGCGCTCCCACTTGTCGGACCCCTTGGTGAAGGTGTCGCGGATATTGCCCCAGTTCTTCATGGCCGCCGTTGGAATGGCGGTGATCTTCTCGGTGGCAATGACGGCGGGCAGGCGCTCACCGATGGTTTCCCAGACATCATAGGCGTTGGTGCCGGAGAGCAGTTCGGTCTGGGTGTTGGGGAAAATATCAGCCTTGCCGGAGACGGCCTTGACGCCTGACTTTTCCTTGAAGTCATTGAGGATGCGCTCCTGCACTGTCACCGAAAGACCCACGGTGCGCAGTTCCTGGTCGGCAAGACCGGCAGCGTATGCCTGTTGTGAGCCGACCCACGGCATGAATGCCGAGGCGGCGGCGACAGCGCCGCCCTGCATGAGCTTGCGGCGATTGAGATGGTAGTTTCTGATACTGTCGATACTCATTTTTCTTCTTCCGTTGTTGACCTTTGTTGCTAATAGCGCCCGACCAGCAGGCCGCCATCGACCACCACCACTTGCCCGGTCATGTAGCGAGCGGCGTTGGATGCCAGAAAGTGAATGACATCGGCGATATCATCAGGCTCGCCGATGCGGCCCATGGGGATATACTCTCCGCACTTGTCGGCGTCAGGCCCCACGGAATGTTCTTTTGAGAGAAGTTGCGCTGTGCGGATGTAACCCGGCGCCACACCATTGACGCGAATGCCGTCGCGCGCCAGTTCCACCGCAAGACCGCGCACCAGGCCCACAACACCTGCCTTGGCCGATGAATAATGCACATGCTCATCCCAGCCATAGGTGTGGCCCATGATGGAGGAGACGCAGATGATGTTTCCGGATTTGCGCGCACGCATCCTGGGCAGCGCGGGCCGCACCACGCGCAGCATGCCCTTGAGATCGATGTCGAAGGTGTGGTCCCATTTCTCATCGGTGAGTTGGGCGAGAGGCACCCGGCGGGCGATGCCGGCATTGGCGATGATGCAGTCGATGGCGCCATGCGCCTGCTCCACCGCTGCAACGACGCTGTCGGCATCCGCCGTTGAGCGCACATCGAGCCGGTGGAACTCAGCGCTCGGCAATTCACGCGCCAGCGCCCGGCCCTCGTCATGGAGAATGTCGGTGATCACCACATGATAGCCGGCATTGGCAAAGGCCAGCGCGCAAGCCTTGCCGATACCGATGGCCGCGCCCGTGATCAGCACAACGGGCTTGCGCTCGCCAGGCTCGGCTTGCAGGAACGATGCAAATGCCACCCCGCTCTTCATCATAACATCACATCTCCGGAATTGGGCCCAAGGGTTTGGCCCACATAAAGTTTCGCTTCATCAGAACACAAGAACGCCACTGTTGCCGCAACTTCCTCCGGCTCGCCGAACCTTCGCAGCGGCAGGCCAGCGGCCTTCTCCTTGCGCCAATCCTCTGACAGCGCCATCACCAGGGGCGTGTTGATCGGCCCCGGCGCCACGGCGTTGACCCTGACACCTTCAGCGCTGACCTCGCGGGCCAGCGATTTGGTGAGGCCGATGATTCCGGCCTTGGCCGCAGCGTAGTGCGCAAGCTCGGTCCCGCCAATTTGCCCGAGCTGCGACGCGATGTTGACAATCACGCCGGATTTGGCCTGCAGCATGGCGGGCAGTGCCGCGCGGATGCAGAGATATGTTCCCCGCAAATGAACTGCGATCATGCGGTCAAACTCTTCCGGGACAAGATCAATAAAACGTGCCTGATGGACATGGCCGGCATTGTTGATGAGATGGGTGCAGCCGCCGAAAGCGTCGACGCAGGCTCTATAGATCGCCGCGACATCAGCCTCTTTCGAAACATCGCCGCCGATGGCGCGTCCGCCGATTTCCCTGGCGACCGCTTGCGCCGCCTGCAACCGAAAATCATTGACGATGACGCCGTAGCCATCCTTGGCCAGCCGCGTGGCAATGGCGCGGCCAATGCCGGAGCCAGCGATGTGATAATCGCGGCCTTCATCCGATTTCCTCCTGAATGGCGATTTTCCGCGCCCGCCTGACACTCATGGTCATCAGGATAGCGTAGATCGCCAGCAGCGAAAAGGAAAATATCGTGGTGAGCACACCGAAGGCGAAAACATTGGGGTGAATCTCCACCGAGAATGTGCCGTAAATCGCCAGCGGCAGGGTCTGGTCGCGGCCAGACGCGAAGAGGGTGCGGGAGAATTCATCGTAAGACAGCGTGAAGGCAAACAACATCGCCGAGAGCACGCCGGGGAAGATCAGCGGAAAAGTTACTTTGCGAAAGGTGCGGCCCGGCGAGACACCGAGCGACCAGGCGGCTTCTTCCACCGAGGCATCAAAGCGGTTGAGGATGGCCAGCATGACGAGGAAAGCGAAGGGGAAGGTGTAAACCACATGGGTGACAAAGGCCGTGCTCCACCAATGGCGCTCGATGCCGATATTGTTGGCCACCAGCGCTGTGCCAAGGCCGGTGAGCACGCCCGGCACCATCATGCCGAGAACGATCAGATAGAAAATGACGCCGGAGCCCTTGAATTTCGAGCGGAAGGCCTGGGCTGACATGACACCCAGAATGGTTGAGGTGATCATGGTCATGATCGCCAGCGTCATGGACCGAAAAAGCGCGCCGCCCAGCGGCAAAGGCGCGATGCGCGTGGGCGGGGTGAGCCCGAAAATATGCTGATACCAGTAGATCGACCATTCGGTGATGGGGAATTGCGGGCCGCCCTCGGGGCCCTGCTGGAACGACAGGATCCCCAGCACGAAAAACGGGCCATAGAGGAACAGGATGAACAGCGCCACATAGACCGCGAGGATGGGCTTGAGCACACGCGATTCCATGGCTCAGAGTTCCCGTCTGAGATCGACCACGCGCAGGAAGCCTGCGATGACCAATCCCATGACGATGGTGAGAATGACGCCCACCACCGAGGCCAGCGCCCATTTCAGCGAGCCGACCTGGGTCACGATGATGTTGCCGAGCAAATTGACCTTGCGGCCCGAAAGCGCCGCAGACGTGGCGAATTCGCCCAGCACCATGACGGACACAAAGATCGCCCCCACCACAACGCCGGGCAGGCTCAAGGGGAAAATGATCTTGGTGAAAATGCGCCAGAAGCCAGCGCCCAGATCGCGCGCCGCTTCAATGATGTTGGGATCAATCCGGCCCAGCATGAAGGCAATCGGCCCCACCATGAACACCACATAAATCTGGGTCATGCCGATGACCACGGAAAGCTCGGTGAACAACAGCGCGTCGATGGGTTCAGACGTGATCCCTGACATTTGCAGGAGGATGTTGATCGCCCCTTCCTTGCCGAGCATTGGCCGCCAGGCGAGAACACGGATGAGGAACGAGGTCCAGAAGGGAATGACGCAGATCACCAAGAGCACGGTGGAGAGCGTTTTGCTTCTGACGAACAAGCCCACAAACAGCGCTGTCGGATAGCCGATCACAAATGTCGTCGCCAGCACGGTGAGCCAGATGCGCACTGTCGTCCACAGCGAGGAAAGATATGTGTCAGATGCAAAAAACTGTTTCCAGCTGGCGAGTGTCAGCACCGCTTCGATCTTGAA
>JANOTU010000250.1:0-4030 GCA_031416515.1 Hyphomicrobiales bacterium | reverse complement strand
ATGCCCGCAATCACCGCGCGCGCCGTGCCCACATCAAGCTTTCCCGTGGCATAATAGTCGAGGAAGAAAAGCGGTTCAGCGCCTTGAACAACAAGATCGTTCACCGACATGGCAACCAGATCAATGCCAACGCCGTGATGGCGGCCCGTCTCGATGGCAAGGCGGAGCTTGGTGCCAACCCCGTCATTGGCGGCCACCAGCACCGGATCCTTGAAGCCGCAGGCCTTGAGGTCAAACAGCCCGCCAAATCCTCCAAGCGCCGAATCAGCGCCTTTTCTCCGGGTGGCGCGCGCCAGCGGCTTTATGGCATCAACCAGCGCATTGCCCGCTGAGATATCCACCCCGGCATCGGCATATGTGACAGCTTTGCTCTTTGCTTGTTTCATGCCGCCCATGCCGCTAGTTTGCCCCAATATTGCCGGTAGCGGGGTGCATAGCCCGAAGCGCCTGGCGAATAAAGCGTGTTGGTGGAGTAATGGACGCAATGACGATTTTTCGACCATGGCGGGCAATTGCCGCCGGGGTTTTGTTGCTGGGGTTGAGCGCAGTGGTAGCGCTCGCCGCAGGCCCGGTTGAGACCAATATCTTTGCCGTCCAGGGTGTTGATGTCGATGTCACCAGCACCGATGCGGCGGCCGCCAAGAACCAGGCCCTGATGGATGCGCAAGTGAAGGCCTTCTTTACCCTGGTGCAGCGCCTGAGTTCGCCCGAAGTCGCCGAGAGTCTGGCAAGTCTGAAACCTGACGAGATCGCCCCCTATCTCAAATCGCTGTCCATTGAGAAGGAAACGTCTGCGCCGGGCCGCTATATTGGCACATTCACTGTCCGCTTCCTGCCAGGCAAGATGCAAGGGTTGCTGGGGAAATACGGTGTGCGGGTCGCCACCGATCAGGCCGCTCCCATCATTGTCGTGCCAGTTTACCGCGATTCGACGGGGCCCAAGCTCTGGGAAGACAATCCGTGGCGGCGGGCCTGGCTCAATCTGGGCGCCGAGCAGACGCGCGTTCCCATCATCGTGCCCCTTGGCGATCTCGAGGACAGTGCGGCGCTCACAGCTCAGGATGTGCTGGAAAGCAACACCATAAAAATCGAAGCAGCCAGGAAGCGCTACGGCGCGCTCAGCCTGCTCACCGCCATCGCCGAGCCTGCGGAGGATGGTAAAATTCATGTCAAGGTGAGCGGTCACACAGGCCTTGGCGTCATCAATTTTGAGAAAGACTATGAATCCGACGAGGGCATAGTCGAACAGAGCGCCGAAGTGGCAGTTCGGCGCATTCACGCGGCCTTGATCAAAACCTATGACAACCGGGCCGAGATGGTGGCGCAACAGTCTGATGCTGACGAGGCAGACCCGTCCCGGGCATTGGCGGTATCCGTTTCGTTTAACAGTCCCACCGAATGGAACCGCATCCGCTCGCGTGTGCTTTCTGCGCCCAATGTCATCGGCGTTGATATCTCGACACTGGCTGGAGACGGCGCCGTCATCCAGCTGATGTTCAATGGCCCTGTCGAAGACTTGCAGGGCAACCTCCAGCAGTTCGGCCTTGCCTTGTCCCAGATTGGCCAGGACTGGGTCATTCAGGTGATGTGACGAGCCCACCCATGAACCTGCCAAACCTCATCACCATCGGACGCATTCTCCTCGTGCCCCTGGCTGTCTGGCTGATCATTTCCGAAGCTTACGGATTTGCTTTTCTGACCTTCGTTGTGGCCGGCGTCAGCGACGGTGTCGATGGTTACATCGCCAGGCGTTATAATCAACGCACCGAACTTGGCGCGCTGCTTGATCCCGTGGCCGACAAGGCGCTTCTGGTTTCAGTTTATATCACCCTCGGCCTGAACAGGGTCATACCCGCATGGCTGGTCATTCTGGTGGTCAGCCGCGATGTGCTGATTGTGGGCGCGTTCATCCTGTCTTGGCTGATGGACCACCCGGTGAAAATCAAGCCATCGATGGTGAGCAAGGTCAATACCGCGATCCAGATTATTTTTGTCGTCACCTTGCTGGGCAGCGCCACGGTTGATCTTGATTTTGCGCCGATGTTGATTTTCGGCATGGGACTGGTGAGCCTGCTCACCGTGGTCTCTGGAGCGCTGTACCTGCGCGAATGGACCCGCCACATGGCCAGCGGCAACAAAGGAAGTGGCGTGTCATGAGTTTGCAGAGACAGATTTCATTCTGGATTGGCACCTTGCTGGTGACGGTTTTGGCGCTGTGGCTCTTAAGCCCGGTGCTCTTGCCGTTTATCGCTGGAATCGTGCTGGCCTATTTTCTCGATCCCGTGGCTGATGCGCTGGAGCGGCTGGGCCTGCCGCGCATGGTGGCGACATTGGTGATCCTGCTGTGCAGCATTCTGGTTCTGGTTCTGGCAATTGTGCTGATCGTGCCTTTGCTGGGCAGCCAGATCATCAAGTTTGCCGGTGAATTGCCAGGCATCCTGCAAGGCCTTGTGGCGCGCTTTCATGAAGTAGCACCCCTGTGGCTGCAAGATATGCTGGCGAAATCGGGTGCCAATTTGCAAGGCTCGGCCTCTGAAATCGCGGGCAAGGCGGCGGGTTGGATTTTGACCGTGCTGTCGTCGGTTCTCTCCGGCGGGCTGGCGGTGGTGAATGTCCTGTCGCTGCTGGTGATCACACCCATTGTCGCGTTTTACATGCTGGTGGATTGGGATCATCTGGTGGCCAAGGTGGATGGCTGGCTGCCGCATGACCACGCGGGCGCGGTGCGCGGCATTGCCCGCGACATTGATGCGGCCATGGCCGGTTTCATCCGTGGCCAGGGCACGGTGTGCCTGTTGCTGGCGGTATTCTATGCCGTAGCGCTCACCGCTGCGGGCTTGAAATTCGGCCTCGCTATCGGTCTGTTCACGGGCCTTATGGGTTTCATTCCCTTTGTCGGCGCCATTGCCGGCGGGGTTCTTGCCATTGGCGTGGCGCTGTTTCAGTTCTGGCCTGATTACGGCAGCATTCTTCTGGTGGTCGCCATTTTCGTGGCCGGTCAATTTGTGGAGGGCAATTTCCTCTCGCCCAAGCTGGTGGGAAAGAGCGTGGGCCTGCACCCTGTCTGGCTGATGTTTTCGCTGCTGGCATTTGGCTATTTATTTGGCTTTCTCGGTTTGCTGCTGGCCGTGCCGATGGCTGCGGCAGCGGGCGTGCTGACGCGCTTTGCGCTCAGCCAATATCTGGCTTCAAAACTCTATCTGGGAACGCGGCCTCCGGACGTGTCGCCATGACCAAGACCGCCCGGCAGCTCGTGCTGGAGCTTTCGCACCGCCCTGCCCTTGGCCGTGATGATTTTCTGGTGACCCCTTCCAACGCCGCAGCCGTGGCCATGATCGATCAATGGCCAGCTTGGCCCGCTCCCGCCGTTTTGCTGGCAGGCCCCACCGGCAGCGGCAAGTCCCATCTGGTTGAAGTCTGGCGGCAACGTTCAGGGGCCACCCGGATCGAAGCGGATTACTTGCGCGGAGACGATGTACCGGACTTGATCGCGGGCGGCGCTGTTGTGGTTGAGAACGCTCCCGGCGAAGCGCTGGATGAGACCGCGCTGTTCCACCTCCTCAATCACGGCCGCGACGAGGGCGCTACACTGCTGCTCACCGCCGCGCACCACCCTGGCCTATGGCGCGTCAAACTGCCTGACCTCTTGTCGCGGCTGAATGCCTTGCCGGTGGCAGAGCTTGGCCCCCCCGATGATGCGCTCCTGCGCGGGCTTCTGGTCAAGCTCTTCGCCGACCGGCAATTGGCCATCGATGAGCCGGTCATCTCCTATCTCATCGCCCGCATGCCCCGCTCAGCCGGCGCCGCAAGAGCGCTGGTCGCGGAAATCGACCGGCAAGCGCTGGAAAACAAAATTGAGATCAGCCGGTCGTTTGTAGCAAAGGTGCTGGGCGGCCTGAACGCGCCGGATTTATTTGCCGATGAGGGGTGAAAAGCGAGCGTATACCCAAGCCGTCCTGCGAGGCTCGCAAGGGCTCGCACCTCAGGATGAGGGTTATTCCTCATCCTGAGGTGCTCGCGCCCTTGCGCG
>JANOTU010000249.1:0-2089 GCA_031416515.1 Hyphomicrobiales bacterium | reverse complement strand
GCGATCATGCCGGCGCGGGCACCCGCCTCGATGGTCATGTTGCATACCGTCATGCGGCCTTCCATGGAAAGGTCACGTATGGCCTCGCCGGCAAATTCAATCACCGAGCCGGTGCCGCCCGCCGTGCCGATCTCGCCGATGATGGCGAGGATAATGTCCTTGGCGGTGGCATGGGGCGCAAGCTTGCCATCCACCTGCACCAACATGTTTTTAGCTTTCTTCTGGATTAGCGTCTGGGTCGCCAGAACATGCTCCACTTCCGACGTGCCGATGCCGTGGGCGAGCGCCCCGAATGCGCCGTGCGTGGAGGTGTGGCTGTCGCCGCAGACGATTGTCGTGCCTGGCAGGGTAAAACCCTGCTCCGGCCCCACCACATGCACAATGCCCTGGCGCTTGTCGCGCTCGTGGAAATAGAGGATGCCAAACTCCTTGGCATTGGCGGCGAGTGTTTCCACCTGAATGCGGCTCTCAGGCTCGGCAATGCCCTTGGAGCGGTCGGTGGTGGGCACATTATGGTCAACGACCGCCAGCGTCTTCTCCGGATGCCGCACCCTGCGCCCCGTCATGCGCAGGCCCTCGAACGCCTGCGGACTGGTCACCTCATGAACCAGATGCCGGTCGATATAAAGCAGACAAGTGCCATCCTCGGCCTCATGGGCCAGATGATCGTCCCAGATCTTGTCATAGAGTGTGCGTGGAGAAGCCATGGTGAATATCCTTTGAGATTGGAGGGTATTTAGCGCCTGCCGCCTCCAAGTCAAATGGCATCAACTCCAAAAGGAAAAGGGCCGGTTCAGCGCCGGCCCCTTGAATTCAAAGTGTGGCTGATACTCAGCTTTCGGCAACCACCGCTGCCGCCGCAGCCTTTGCGGGGGCCAGACCAAAGGGCTTCAGCTTTTCAGCGATACGCGCTGACTTGCCGGTGCGGCCACGCAGGTAATAGAGCTTGGCGCGGCGGACTTTGCCGTGGCGCACGACCTTGATTGAATCAATCATCGGCGAATAAACCGGGAATACGCGCTCCACACCTTCGCCGTAGGACATTTTGCGAACCGTGAAGTTCTCGTTGATGCCGCCGCCGGAGCGGGCGATGCAAACACCTTCATAAGCCTGGATGCGGCTGCGCTCGCCTTCCTTGACCTTGACATTGACGATGACGGTATCGCCGGGGGCAAAGCTGGGGACAGCGCGCTGGGCGGCAACAATGGCGACTTGCTCTTTTTCGAGCTGCTGGATGATGTTCATGAGCGGAATTCCTTTTGGCGTTGCGGCGTCTATAGCCATGGTGGTTGTGAAAATCAAACCTTAAGATCAGGGCGGCGTTTGGCCGTCAGGGCCTCGCGTTGCTGGCGTTTCCAGCGGGCAATGGCCTGGTGATCGCCAGAGAGCAAGACGGCTGGAATTTCAGCGCCCTCCCAGGAATTGGGCTTGGTGTAATGGGGGTGTTCGAGGAGGCCGTCCTCAAAGCTTTCCTCCGTGGCGCTGGCCGCCTTGCCCATGACACCGGGGAGGAGGCGCACCACGGCGTCCAGCACTGCAATCGCCGCAGGCTCGCCGCCTGAAAGCACAAAATCGCCAAGCGAGATTTCCCGCAAATTCCGCCTCTCGATGACCCGCTCATCCACGCCCTCGAAACGCCCGCAGACAATCAGCAGGCCCGGACCATGGGCAAATTCCTTGACCAGCTTTTGGCTGAGCGGTTCTCCCCGCGGACTCATGAGCAGGCGTGGCCCCACATGCGGGGCCTTGTCGATGGCAGCGCCCAGCACATCGGCCTTGAGCACCATGCCGACACCACCGCCTGCGGGATGATCATCAACGCTGCGGTGCCGGTCCGTGGCAGAGGCTCGGATATCGCGAACATCAAGCGACCACACGCCTTGCTCAAGCGCTTTACCCGCAAGCGAAATGCCCAGCGAGCCGGGGAACATCTCGGGGAAAAGCGTAAGCAGGGTAGCTTTGAAGGTCATAGTTTTCTTTCCTCCCCCCTTCGCGGGCTAATGAATGCACACATCTTTTGTCCTTCCTATGCGAGCGCTTCTGTGATTCTGTGTGCCTACACCAGTGATTCGGTTGTAAGGAGGTCTGG
>JANOTU010000248.1:0-1876 GCA_031416515.1 Hyphomicrobiales bacterium | reverse complement strand
GGTGGCGAAGCCATGCACCAGAGCGGCGATGGATTGGGATTGGTGGCGGACGTCAACCACCAGAATGACGGGCAGTCCCAAATCCTCAGCCAGGTCAGCACTCGACCCCCGCGCACCCTGAGGGCCATCGAACAGGCCCATGACACCCTCGACGATGACGAGATCGCAGTCTGTGGGGAGAAGCCCCGCGATGACAGAAGCACTCATGGCCCATGGATCAAGATTGAAACAAGACCGCCCAGAGGCAGCGCTGTGGAAACCGGGGTCGATGTAATCTGGCCCGACTTTGGCGGAAGCCACATTCAATCCCTGGTTGCGAAAGACGCGGAGCAGGCCGAGGGTGATCAGGGTCTTGCCGCTGCCCGAAGCCGGAGCTGCCACCATGAAGGCCTTAGCCAATCGGGTTCTCCCGAAGGGCTGGCTTGTACCAGTCCAGCATGTCGCGCCAGTCAGAGGCGTGGCCCAGAACCACAATGGCCGGGGTCGGGGGCTCATGCGCCGCGACAAACACACCCGCCTCCCCAAGAGTGGTCGAAAGCACCAGTTGCTGCGGCATTGAGGCGTTGGAGATGATGGTCACCGGGTCATCCACAGGCCGCCCGCCGGCGAGCAGGGCGCTCGCGATCTCGCCCAGGTTTTTGACTGCCATATACATGACAATGACGGGTGAGGCCTTGGCCACCGCCGCCCAATCGACATTGATTGGCATTTTGCCGCTGGCGTCGTGGCCGGTGAGGAAGGTCACCGAATGATTGGTATCGCGGTGGGTGGCGGGCATTCCGGCATAGGCGAGACCGCCCACGCCAGCCGTAATCCCCGGCACAATGCGAAACGGCACAGCCGCCGCCGCCAGGTGCTGGCACTCTTCGCCGCCCCGGCCAAACATGAAGGGATCACCGCCTTTGAGCCGCAACACCCGCTTGCCCGCCTGGGCAAGTTCAATCAGCCGGAGCGAAATGTCGCGCTGCACGGGCGACGGCTTGCCGCCGCGTTTTCCCGCATATTCCAGTTCCCCCATCGCCCAGCGCAGGATTTCCGGGTTCACCAGCGCGTCATAAACCACAACATCGCATTGCTGCATGGCGTGATAGCACAGCAGCGACATGAGGCCGGGCGCGCCCGGCCCAGCGCCCACCAGCCACACCCAGCCCTTCTCAAAAACCGGAAACGGCTCTTGGTCCAGGCGGGAGAACCCGGAGCTGGTTTTTGTTGGTTGATCGCTCATTCAGTCCTTATACAGATGTCGCATGCGACAAGAGAAGCCCGAGGGTGAATTAAGGCGCGGCTGGACCACGGGCGCTTGCGCGACTGCGGCGGTTAAAGCCGCTTACACGGCCCTGCGCACCGGGCGCTTTCCCGATCCCGTGACCATTGCGCTGCCCAAGGGTGAGACCCCCGCCTTCGCGCTCGCTCTGGAAGGCAAGGGCGAGGGCTGGGCGCAAGCGGGCATCATCAAGGATGCGGGCGATGATCCTGATGTGACGCACGGCGCCATGGTGGTGGCCACGGTGCGCGAGACTGGCGTTGGTGTCACTTTCAAAGCGGGCAAGGGTGTTGGCATGGTGACGCGTGAGGGCCTGGCGATCGCGCCGGGGGAGCCCGCCATCAACCCCGTGCCCCGCGCCATGATGCGCGCGGTAATCGCGGAGTTGGGCGGTGAGAATGTGGAAATCGAAATCTCCATTCCAGGCGGCGAGGCGCTGGCGCTCAAGACCTGGAACCCGAGGCTTGGTATATTGGGCGGCCTTTCCATCCTTGGCACCACCGGCATCGTGCATCCCTTCTCCTGTGCGGCGTGGATCGCCTCGATCCACCGCGGCGTTGATGTCGCTCGCGCCATGGGGTTGACCCATGTCGCAGGCTGCACGGGCTCCAC
>JANOTU010000247.1:0-2459 GCA_031416515.1 Hyphomicrobiales bacterium | reverse complement strand
GGCGAATGGGGCTATTCTTCTGACCGCTGACATAAGGCGACACCCAACAATAAGTGCTACGTTTGTGCCGGTCAGACGCCAGACACGCAAGTGTTTCCTGGGAGCGCGGGCGAGACGCCCGCGCTCCCAGGCAGCAAGTCGGCAACATGTCGCGCAAGCGCTTCTCTTATTATTGGGCGTCGCCTAACCTCACACCACCCGCCTGAACCATTCATCTTCGTCGATCACCTCAACGCCGTGTTTCTGCGCGTCCTTCAGCTTGGAGCCGGCACCCGGCCCCGCGACCAGGAGGTCGGTTTTTTTGGAAACAGAGCCGGCGACCTTGGCGCCGAGACGTTCGGCCATGGCTTTGGCTTCATCACGGGACATGCGCGTGAGGGCGCCGGTGAAGACCACGGTTTTTCCGGCCACCGGCGACGTGGAGCTTCGGGCTTCAAGGGCAGTGACAGTGACGGCTTTCAAAAGCGCATCGACCACCGCGAGATTGTGCTCCTCGCCAAAGAATTGAACCAGCCCCTCGGCCATCACTTCGCCGATCCCATCATGTGAATTGAGCTCGTTCCACGCCTCGCTGCCCTCAACGCCAGCGGCGATCATTTGATCGCGGAAATGCGCGTCCGTGCCGTAAGCCCGCGCCAGGGCCCGCGCTGTGGTCTCGCCCACATGGCGGATGCCGAGCGAAAAAATAAAACGGTCGAGCGCGATGGCGCGCCTTGCGTCAATGGCATCATAAAGATTGCGAACACTTGATTCGCCCCAGCCTTCGCGCTTTTCGAGCCCGACAGCGCGGGCTTCAAGGGTAAAGATGTCCTGGGGCGATTGAATCAGGCTGTCTTTGTAAAACTCTTCGATGATCTTGTCGCCAAGCCCCTCGATGTCAAAGGCGTTGCGCGAGGCGAAATGCTTGAGGCGTTCAACGCGCTGGGCCGGGCAAATGAGGCCGCCGGCGCAGCGGCGCACAGCATCGGTCTTGCCTGAACTGCGGGCTTCACGTGTCGCATGACTGCCGCAGACGGGGCAGGTTTTGGGAAATTCATACGGCACAGAATCCGCGGGGTGCTCGCCGACAAAGCCCAGGATTTGCGGAATCACATCGCCCGCCCGCTGCACCGTCACGGTATCGCCAATGCGAATTCCCTTGCGGGCGATCTCGTCTTCATTGTGCAGCGTTGCGTTGGAGACGACGACGCCTCCCACGGTGACAGGCTTCAATCGCGCCACGGGGGTGAGAGCGCCGGTGCGGCCGACTTGAATGTCGATGCTTTCCAGAATTGTTGTCGCCTGCTCGGCGGAGAATTTATGGGCAAGCGCCCAGCGCGGCGTGCGCTCGCGGAAGCCAAGCCGTTCCTGAAGATCAAGCCTGTTCACCTTGTAAACAACGCCGTCGATGTCATAGCCCAGATCGGCGCGGTGGCTTTCGATCAGGTTGTAGCGCTCCAACAGTTCATCCGCCGACTGACAAAGTGTCATCATGTCATTGACGGGAAGCCCCCAGGCCTTGAAAGACTGCGCAACATCCCACTGCGTATTTCCGGGAAGCACTGGTGATTCTCCCCAACTGTAAGCGAAAAACCGCAGTGGCCGCGATGCCGTGATTGATGAATCAAGCTGCCGGAGCGACCCCGCAGCCGCATTGCGCGGATTGGCGAAGGTTTTTTCACCTGTCGCCATCTGCTTTTCGTTCAGCGCCGCAAAATCCTTGTGCGACATGTAGATTTCGCCGCGTATCTCAATCACGTCGGCTGCGGATTTCGGCAGCTTGCGGGGGATGTCGGCGATGGTCAGCACGTTGGCGGTGACATTCTCGCCCTCGGCGCCATCTCCGCGGGTGGCGGCCTGGACCAACTTGCGGTTCTCGTAGCGCAGCGAAATCGAGAGGCCATCGATTTTGGGCTCCGCAGTGACGGCCACATCCTCCGTGAGGTTGAGAAAGCGCCTGATGCGCGCCAAAAACTCGCGCACATCTAACTCTGAAAACGCGTTGGCGAGAGAGAGCATGGGAACACGGTGCCGCACTTTGCCGAATTTTTCCGCAGGCGCCGCGCCCACCTGCCGCGACGGCGAATCATCGCGCACCAGATCAGGGAATGCCGATTCCAGTTCCTCGTTGCGGCGGCGCAGCGTGTCATAGTCGGCATCGGAAATCACTGGCGCATCCTCACCGTGATAACGCTTGTCGTGCTCGGTGATTTCCCGGGCCAGCCGCGCCAGCTCGGCTGCGGCCTCAAGCGGCGTCAACCGGCCCATGCCAGGGTCTTTCCAGCTTGCAGCAAAGGGCCCTCATCCGCCCTTCGGGCACCTTCTCCCATTTGCGAAGGCGCAAACGGGAGAAGGCCATCAACCATCAAGTGCCTTCACCCGTTCGCCTTCGAATGGGAGAAGGTGCCCGAAGGGCGGATGAGGGCCCTATGCTGCAAGCTGGAAAGACCCTGGCATGGGCCGGTTGACGCCGCTTGGGG
>JANOTU010000246.1:0-3619 GCA_031416515.1 Hyphomicrobiales bacterium | reverse complement strand
GTCGGCGTTTGGGTTTCCGGCACCATGGGGGCCGTTGTCGAAGTCAATTCGGAAACCGACTTTGTGGCCAGGAATGAGCGTTTTCAGGCCATGGTCGCAGAGGTCGCCAAGCTGGCGGTCGCCGCCAATGGCAGCACCGAGCAACTGAAGATCGCCAAATATCCAGGCTCTGCCCACGCGGTCGCCGAGTATGTGGCTGAAATGGTTGCCTCAATTGGTGAAAATATGCAGCTTCGCCGCACCGCCGCATTGGGCGTGTCGGACGGTGTCATCGGTGCTTATGTCCATAATCAGGTGGCCCCCAATCTGGGCAAGATCGGTGTGCTGGTAGCCCTTGAATCCAAAGGAAAAAAAGACGATCTCGCCGCATTTGGGCGCTTGCTGGCCATGCATGTGGCCGCAACCAATCCCATCGCCCTCGATCTCGCCAGCGTTCCCACTGATACATTGGCCCGCGAGAAGGCCATTCTGGAAGAGAAGAACGCTGGAAAACCGCCGCAAGTCCTTGAAAAGATTGTGGCCTCTGGCTTCAAGACTTACGCTAAGGAAAATTGCCTGCTGGAACAAATCTACGTTCACGACGGCACTAAAACTGTGCTCCAGGCCATCGCAGAGGCTGGTGCCAAGGCGGGTGGCGCGATCACCCTCACTGGATTCGTACGGATGCAGCTTGGCGAAGGCATTGAAAAGAAAGAAGACGATTTCGCCGCCGAAGTGGCCAAGACCGCCAGCGGGGGTTGAGACGAATCAGCTTGAAGTGACTAGAATGGGCTCCCAAAAAAAGGGGGCCTTTTCCAAAGGCGCAGGCAAATCATGTTCAAACGCATTCTCCTCAAAGTCTCCGGCGAAGTGCTGATGGGCGAGCAGCCTTTCGGCATTGATCTTGGCACCGTGGGCCGTATGGCAGAAGAGGTCATGGCTTGTGCCCGACAGGGCACCCAGATTGCTCTGGTCATTGGTGGCGGCAATATATTCCGGGGTCTTGCGGGCGCGGCCGAAGGCATGGACCGGGTTGCAGCCGATCACATGGGCATCATGGCCACAGTGATGAACGCGCTGGCCATGCAAGGGGTGCTCAAGGGCAAGGGGGTAGATGCGCGGGTGCTTTCTGCCATCGCCATGCCCACGGTATGCGAGACCTATTCTCCGGCCAAGGGCATTCACCACCTGGAAAAGGGCCGCATTGTCATTTGTGCGGCGGGCACGGGGCTGCCGTTTTTCACCACCGATACCGGCGCGGCGCTGCGCGCGGCCGAGCTGCAATGTGAAGCCTTGCTGAAGGGCACAAGCGTTGACGGTGTTTATGCCGCTGATCCCAAGAAAGACCCGAATGCCAAGCGCTATGAAACCATCAGCTTCACGGATATCCTGAAAAATGACCTCCGCATCATGGACCCGGCGGCAATTGCCCTTGCGCGGGACAATGGGATTCCGGTAGTGGTATTTTCCATACGAAAGCCCGGCGCCGTGCGGGATGTGCTGAATGGCGAGGGCCGCTTTACAACTGTCACAAAGGACTGATCCCATGGCACCGCCCCCTCCCTTCAACGGTCCCGACATCAAGCGCCGCATGCACGGAGCGGTTGAATCCCTCAAGCATGATTTTGGCGGTCTCAGAACCGGCCGCGCCTCGGCCAGCCTGCTCGAACCCATCCAGGTTGATGCTTATGGCGCCAGCATGCCGATTACGCAGGTGGCCTCAGTCACCGTGCCGGAATCACGGATGTTGCAGGTGAATGTCTGGGACAAAGGCCTTGTTGTTGCTGTTGAAAAGGCAATCCATGCCTCCAATCTCGGCCTTAACCCGCAAACCGAGGGACAGGTGATCCGCCTGCGCATGCCGGATCTGACGCAGGACCGCCGCAAGGAGCTGGTCAAAGTCGCCCACACCTATGCCGAAAAAGCCCGCGTGGCCGCCCGCAATGTGCGCCGCGATGGCATGGACCAATTGAAATTGCTTGAAAAAGAGCATTCGATGAGCGAAGACGAGCACAAGAAGAAGTCTGAGGAAGTCCAGAAGATGACCGATGACACAATGAAGGAAATTGACGCCGCCCTCAAGGCCAAAGAAGCCGAAATCATGCAGGTGTAAAACATGATGATTCCGCGCCATGTGGCTATAATCATGGACGGAAATGGCCGTTGGGCATCTGCCCGTGGCCTGCCCCGCACGGTTGGCCACAAGCACGGGGTGGACGCTTTGCGACGGGCGGTCGGCGCTGCCGGTGAGCTTGGCATTGAGTATCTGACGATCTATTCCTTCAGTTCTGAAAACTGGTCCAGGCCCGCTGCGGAAGTCACCTTCCTGCTGGAACTGCTGCGCCGTTTCATTCGCACCGATGTGGCGGAGCTGCACGCCAAGGGTGTAAAGATCGTCATCATCGGTGAACGCGAAGGGCTTGATACCGGCATCATCAAGTTGATTGAAGACGCCGAATCGTTGACCAGGGACAATGACAAGTTGAAACTGGTGGTCGCCTTCAACTATGGCAGCCGCAATGAAATCGCCAGGGCGGCGCGAAAAATTGCGGTCAAAGTCGAAAGTGGCAAGCTTTCGCCAGATGCGATCACGCCGGAGACCTTCGCGCAACATCTTGATACCGCCGGAATTCCTGATCCCGATCTGCTGATCCGCACCGGCGGCGAGCAGCGCCTGTCCAATTATCTCCTTTGGCAATGCGCTTATGCCGAGTTTGTCTTCACCCCCGAATATTGGCCCGATTTCAACCTGGACGTGTTTCACCGCGCCATCACTGAATACCAATCCCGCGATCGGCGCTTTGGCGGTCTTGGCGCGCAAACCGCATGAGTGCTGGCAAATGGGGTGATCTGGGGTTGCGCTCACTCTCAGCCGCAATTCTGATTCCCGCCGTTCTGCTCAATGTCTGGGCTGGCGGCATTTGGTTCAATCTCTTCGTCGGCCTGCTTGGTGTTCTGATTGCGCTGGAATGGACGACCATGGTTCACCGCCAGGACCCCGCGCAATTTGCCCTCCACGCCGCAGGTGCGATGTGCGGCGCTTTGCTGCCGCTGGAAGTGGGCGTCGCCGGAGCTGGCCTCGCGATCGGGGTATTATGGCTGATATCGGCAGCTTTTGCGTGGCTTCAGGACAGGAGTGGGGCGATGTGGCGTTATCTCGGTGTGCCTTATGCGGGCATTCCAGCCATTGCCTTGGTTTTGCTGCGCAGCGATGCAGATTACGGCATTGCCGCTATTATCTGGGTGATGGTTATCGTCTGGGCCGCTGATATCCTCGCATATTTTTCCGGTCGCATTATTGGCGGCCCAAAGCTGGCGCCGGTGATTTCACCAAAGAAGACCTGGGCCGGGCTCGGCGGTGCCATTGTCGGCAGCGCCACCGCCTCGGTTATCTTGGGCCTGATCATGGGGAACTCTGCCCTGGTGATTCTGGCTGTGTTGGCCGCTGGCTTCGCTGTGGTGGAGCAGGGGGGCGATCTTTTCAAATCGGCCCTGAAGCGCCATTATGGGGTCAAGGACTCAGGGCGGCTGATACCCGGTCATGGCGGGGTGATCGACCGGGTCGACGGTCTGATTGCTGTGGCGACCGTGGCAGCGCTTATTGGCGCCATGCGCGGCGGCTTTGATGCCACAGGTGCGG
>JANOTU010000245.1:0-2392 GCA_031416515.1 Hyphomicrobiales bacterium | reverse complement strand
GCGAGTTCGGGATAGCTGCCGCGCTCGCCATCCCTCAGCCCCATCATGGCAAGGCCTGAGAGGAATGGAATTCGCGCGCCGCTTTCGGGACCGGAGTGGCCGCGATCAAAGCGGCGCGACAGCAGCACAGGTTTTCCAGCGACCCGGATCAACTCGATTTCAGGTGTGCGGATGCCGGCGCGGGCGGCGAGATTCAGGGCCACCGCCTCCCACAGCTCGATGCTGTAGTCATCTGTCTCTTTCGGGAATTTGGCAATGGCAAGCTGGCCATGCCGGCCAGTCACCGAGGCTTTCGGACGCGCTCCCCCCAGCGATGAGCCGGGCGCCATGATCATCGCCAAGTCCTCATCGGTCTCCTCATCGCGCAGGATGCGCTCGGTGATGTGGAGCAGGCGGCCAAGCTCGATCTGCCCCGGCACACCTGTCGTGGCAGGCGCTTGAAAAGTTGATTCGCCGGCGTTGCGAAAGCGCAACGCGCCAAGGCGCGATACATCCGCCACCCCGAGAAGATAGTCGGATTCCATCAGCGTCCGCGCCGGGCGGCCCTCGAGGCCCGCCTGCCGGCGTTCGGCCCGCTGCATCAGCCGCCGGCCCCAGGTGTCGGGTGCGGAATCGCCGATCGAGCCAAAGAACTTCTGTTCTCCCGCTGGCGCAAACGCGCCGCGATGCAGCGTCAGCGCCGGCTCAAGCGAAAACCGCGCCGACTCGCCCAGCCACGCTGGATGATATTCAAAACTCACCGCCTCGCCGCTGCGGCGCGCCTGCCGGCGCAGCGTGCCAACCCGCCTCAGCCCCGGCGCAAAATCGATATGGACCTCAATGTCACCTGTCATCCGGGGCAACCTCCGGCCGCCGCAAACGCATGCGCCTGGGGAGCCTTTCAGACATCATGGCCAGTCCTGCCCGGTCGCTGCCTGGATCTGCGATCAGCCCCAGCCCATCAAGCAGGCCCAGTGCCTGCAGCACGGCGCCGTAAATGCCGATGCTCACCGCATGGTCGCCCGCCTCGATGCGCCGCAGCGTCGGGCGGCTGGTGAAAGCGCGCTGGGCGATGATTTCCGCAGGCAAGCCACGGTGACGCCTGGCCTCACGGATATCAAGCCCCAGCTTTTGCAACGTCCGGCGAACCGCGATTGAAGGATAGTGGGGGGTTGGCATGCGTGAAACATCATTTTCCGTTAATGCGGCTTAATGTAACACGAAGTTTCCAAATTGTACAGAAAATCCAGCAGCGACGGATGTTGCGATGCCGGGGACCCGGGGATGACAGGGAATTCCTTGTAGTGGCTGAGGCCGCTGGCTTCCATGCGGGGTCATGTTAGCCCTTGGGCGGCGATATTGCCACAGGCCGGCTCCTTGGAGTCGTTTCCTAATACCAGCTTGCCGCAAGTTGTCTGGCGTGCTGGAGGTCGGCGGGGAAATCCACTTCGCACCAGCGGATGCCGGTGATGGCAATGGTGCTGATGTCAACCGACTTGGCCAGGCTGCCGATGGCGGCGGGGAACCATTGCTTCAGGCCGGAAGGATCGCGCATGGATTTGTCGAGGGTGTTCACATAGGCTGCAGCACCCTCGCCCCGGAACACATAAAAGCCGATGGCCTCGGCGTCAACGGCGGCAACGGGCAGGGTCTTGCCGATTTCGGTCAGGCGGCCTGCGTCCAGCATACCTTCATGTCGTCGGCGTCGTAGGCATCCTTGTGGTTGATGGCCACGGAGACAGGCGCTGCAGGCGCTGCCAGCAGGCGCTGCACCAGATCAGCGCGAAAGACGTTGTCGCCGTTGACCTGAATGAACGCGCCCGCCATTTCGTGGCGCGCCATCCAGCAGCTTGCCAGATTGTCGGCCACCGCGAAAAACGGGTTGAACACCGTGCGAACTGAAATGCCGCGTGTGCTGGCGATGGCTGCCAACGCCTCATCCATGCGGGGCGCGCCATAGCCCGTGACCACCACGAAATCCTTGAGGCCGCATTGCGAGAATGCGTCGATCTGGCGGCCAATCAGGCTGCGGCCATGGATATCGAGGAGGGCCTTGGGAACTTCCGTGGTGAGGGGAAGCAGCCGTTTGCCCTGACCTGCCGCGAGAATGATGACACGCACGATGCTTGAACCTGACAATTGTGAAAACGCGAAGAACCCTTCGCACCCGATTCCAGTGAAGTCAACGCGCGCCAGAGCCTGACTGGCCGGGTAAATTTACGGGTATATTTGCAGTTATGGATCTTCATCCGCTGAGGAGGCGTGTCCAAAATTATCTGGCGGTTCGGATGGAGACTCGTCCGCCAACGTCTCGTGGCCTAGTTCAGCCAAGCCGAAGGTGTTCGGAGCTGGACGGGTAAATATCTCGTTCCGGCGCACATAGGCCGCCAGGGAACTGGTGAGGGACGCTTTG
>JANOTU010000244.1:0-1859 GCA_031416515.1 Hyphomicrobiales bacterium | reverse complement strand
GATGCTGGAAATAGAGCTTCTTCAGCTTGCGCTGGCCGCCGATTTTTTCAATGGTCTGAATAACGGCGCGCTGCAGCGCCGACTGATCAGCCGTTGAATAGCTGAACCGCATCCGTTTCGGCTTGGCCTCGGTGGAGACTTCACTGGTTGTGCGCTTGGGCATTGCTCAGTGGCTTTCCACGACTGCCCCGCCAAGGCAAGCAACTTCTTGGGGGCGGGTGCGCCTGGTTTCTCACGCGGCTTCGCCGGCTGCTCCCAGCCCCAGAACCCGGCAAATGGCATAGACCAGGTCGGCGCGGTTGAGCGTGTAGAAATGGAAATGCCTGACCCCCTCGCGGCGAAGCTCGGCCACTTGTTCGGCGGCGACCATGGCGGCCACCAGGTTGCGGGTTTCGGGGTCGTTGTCGAGCCCGGCAAAACGCCTGGCCATGGCGGGCGGAATATGCGCCCCGCATTTGGCAGCGAATTCCGAGGCTCTGGCAAAGGAGGTGATGGGCAGGATGCCGGGCACCAGATCAATCTCGATGCCGCGCGCCATCACCCGGTCGCGGAGTCTGAGAAAGAACGCATTGTGAAAGAAGAACTGCGATATGGCCCGCGTCGCGCCATGTTCAGCCTTGTCGGCCATGAAGGCGAGATCCTCCTCGATGGACACTGATTCAGGGTGGCGCTCAGGGTAGGCCGTCACCGAAATTTCAAAGCCGCCAATGTCGCGGATGCCGCGCACGAGATCAGCGGCGTTGCGGTAACCATCCGGGTGGGGAATGAATTTGGCCCCGACACCACCGGGCGGATCGCCGCGCAAGGCCAGGATGTGTTTGATTCCCGCCGCCTTGAAATCGGCGATGACAGCATTCACTTCGCTTTTGCTGGCGCCCACGCAGGTGAGATGGGCGGCGGGCTTGAACCTGGTTTCTGCAGCAAGGCGGCGCACAGTCTCGAGGGTGCGCTCGCGGGTGCTGCCGCCTGCGCCGTAAGTCACTGAAACAAAACTGGGATTGACCTGCTCCAGCTTGGCGATGGCGCGCCAGAAGGCAAGCTCAGGCTCGCCAGGCTTTGGTGGGAAGAACTCGAATGACACGGTGATGTCATCTGCCTTGCCGTTGCTCATCGCGCAGGCATCATGGCGGGTTGTTCCTTGTGGGCCGCGGTTTTTTCCGCCAGCCAGAGCGACACGGTGAGGCCGGTCTCATCTTTGCGCCAGGGTGGCGGCAATACATCATGGCGGGCAAGCGTCACATTCGCGCGGGCAAGCCACGGGGCCATGTCCTCAGATGAAACGCCAAGGCGGCGGTGGGCATGAAGCTCGCGCAGTTTTTCCAGATCATGGGGAGCAAAATCCGTGATCAGCATGCGGCCCCCAGGGGCGAGGACGCGCACGGCCTCGGCCAACGCGCGCGCCGGGTCATCGAGATAATGCAGCACCTGGTGGATGGTGATGAAATCGCAACTGCCATCGGCAAAGGGCAGGGCGTAAATGTCACCGTGGCGCACCTGGGCATGGCGAAGATTTTCTTTTTCCAGATTGAGGCGGGCAATCGCCAGCATGTCGCGGCTTGAATCAATGCCAATCGACTGGCCTGCCTGTGGCGCAAACAGGCGCAGCACACTCCCCGTTCCCGTTCCCAGATCAAGGTGCAGCTTGAATTGCGCAGGCCCCGCAAGACGGCGCATGGCTAGCTCCACATCCTGTTCACGCACATGCAGCGAGCGCAAATCCTCCCAGCGGGGCGCATTGTCGCGAAAATATCGGGCAGCGATTTCGGCGCGGGTCTGGCGCACCTCCTGCAAGCGGCCAAGGTCGCGCGCCAACTCCGCATCAGCACCTGGCAAAAGATCGACGATGGCCCGCGACAGGG
>JANOTU010000243.1:0-1623 GCA_031416515.1 Hyphomicrobiales bacterium | reverse complement strand
GTCGGGCGAGACTTCCTGAAACACCGGAATGGCCTCGCGGTGTTTAAGGATTTCCGTTATTTCGGCGTGGATGGCTTTCCAATTCCCGGGAAAGGTTTTCAGAAACGGGAAATGCGCCATGTCGAGCACCGGGGCATCGCCCACCAATGACTGACGACCGAGGAAATTGGCGAGGCCGCGAATCAAATTCTTCCCGTACCGCTTGACGCGCCTGCGCCGCGCCTTCTTGAAGCGCGCAGTCCAAGTCTTCGGAACCGTGTTGGGTGCATCCGTCATAGTTCGGGAATAGCGCAAGCCGGGAATAATCTCAATGGTCTCTGGTCAAGTTCGACGTTCGGCGCTAATCCAACGCAAAAGAGGATTTACAAGATGTGGGTTCGGACTCAGTTGAAAATTGGTTGGAGCGATTTGCTGCAGGGTTGCATCCGCGGGTTGATGCCGCCTGTGCGCAAGGAAGAATTGCGCCGGGCCGAGAGCTTCTTTTCCGATGACGGAAGCTGGATGGCGTCTTACTCTGTGCGCACAGGGTTTGAAGTCTTGCTGCAGTCACTCGATTTGCAACCGGGTGATGAAGTTATCTTTTCCGCTGTCAATGTGAAGGGCATGGTGAAAATTGTCACCGGCATGGGGCTGGTGCCGGTGCCGGTTGACATTGGCTTTGGCGACATGTCGCCAAAGCCTGGGCTGCTGGAGGCCGCGATCACGCCCCGGTCAAAAGTTTTCATTGCAGCACACCTCTTTGGCACCCGCGCGAAGCTTGATCATGTGTTTCGGTTGGCGAAGGCGCGAGGTTTGGTTGTGGTTGAAGATTGCGCACAGGCCTTCAACGGCAGCTCCTACGCCGGCAGCGCCGAAGCGGACGTGGTCATGTTCTCCTTCGGGCCGATCAAGACGGCGACAGCGCTTGGCGGAGCGCTTCTTGCAGTCAAGAATCCAAGAACTCTCGAGCGTATGCGGGCGTTGCAATCCACCTATCCGGTGCAGACGGACAAGAAGCAGTTGAAGCGCCTGGTGTCTGCGGCGGGTTTAAAAATCATATCGTCGCCCTTGGCGCTCGGCATGATCTATCGCCATTACAAGAAGCGCGGCAAGAACTATGAAGAAGAGCTGGCCGACAAGGTGCGCGATGTGGCGCCGCTGAAGCAAAAGGGCGGCTTGCAATACCAGCCTTCGGCCTCGCTGCTGTGGCTGATGAATCGGCGCATGCGGCAATTGTCAGAACGCGGGCTGGCGCAGCGCACCAACAAGGGCCGTCATCTGGCAATGCTTCTCAATGGCGCCGCGGTGCTTCCCGGCCAAAGGGCGGCGCATCATGACTATTGGCTTTTCGCGGTGCTGACAGACAGGCCAGAAATGTTGGCGCAAGCCTTGCGCGATGAGGGATTCGACGCAGGCGGCCTGCCGCGCTCGCAATCCGTGGAAGCGCCACCGGGGCGCGATCTGGGGCCGGTTCTGGCGAGAGACATGCTGGATTCCGTTGTGGTCGTGCCATGCCATGAATCCATGTCAGACCGCGAGATCGAGCGCGAAGCCGCAGTGATCCGCAAGGCGTTGGCGAGGAGCGGAAGCGCTGCGACACAGGACCTGATCGCGCGCATGGACGGCGCGCAACAGGCATAACAC
>JANOTU010000242.1:0-4546 GCA_031416515.1 Hyphomicrobiales bacterium | reverse complement strand
GCGCTTGCCATCCTTGAACAGGTTGAGTTGCGCAAGCGTGAACTGCGCGTATTGCCCCTTGATGGCTGGGTAGAGCGGATTGCGCTCCACGTTGTTATCCTTGTGGCACGAGAGGCAAGCGGGTATGCCCTGCTCAGGCGCGCCACGCATCACCAATGCCCGGCCGACGCCAAAACTTTCGTCAAGGCTGTCTGTGCTGCGCTCTGTCTTTGCCGCATAGTGCTGCGCCAGACGGCGCATATCCGCTTCACTCAGTTCTGCTGCCACTGCTCCCATCATGCCGCTCTGCCTTGCGCCTGCGGCGTAGGCGCGAAGCTGGGCCAGCAAATAATCAGCCTGTTGAATGTCGAGGCGCGGGAATGCGCCGCTGACCCTGCCGGCACCGTCCAGTCCATGGCAACGCGAACAGGCAGCCAGCGCGGTGCCCACGGGTCCACCTTGCGTCAGGCTCGCAATTGGGACTTCCTCACCACCAGATTTCAATCCCGCAAGACTGGAATATCGATCCCCGTCCATGGTCGGCAGTTGCTGGAGAAATGCCACAAGCGCCCACACCTCATCATCGCGTTCTGAAGTCGGCCAAGAGGGCATGCCAGTGTATTTAAGGCCGTGCTTCACAATCCAGAAAAGTTCTTGCAGTGTTCAGGTCGGGACTGCCAGGCTGAGGTCAGGCGGCATTGGCAGCATGGCGCGCACCACCGGATTGCTGGGCCGCCCAGGCGCCCCATGACAGGGGGCGCAGCTGCCCTGGAAATGCCCAGCTCCCATTTCCACCATGGCGAGGCCTGAAAGATCAGGGACTTCTATGCCAAAAACATGGGTGCGCACCGAGCTTCGCATGCCGAATTCAAGTACAAGGTTGAAGCCTGGCCAGTGCCCCCGGCTTGCCGCCACGCTGTAGAGCCCGGACCACGCAAAGATAATTCCGCCAACGACACCCAGCACCAGGAAAATGCCGAGCCACGCCGCCCCTGACTTGAGAATGCGCCATGCGGCGTTAGCGCGCAGTAGCTTCAACATCGCGCACCAGCCAGAGGCAGAAAATAACTGTCGCCGCGCTCACATAGATCAATGCGCAAGCGCTGACCATCACCAGCCCGGCAAGCTGCTGATCGGCCAGCGCAGTGAGCCCCCAACTTGCCGGACTACCCTGGTCCGCATAAAGCGGACGGCGGGCAAAAACCAGAACAGCGCCCCAGAGACAGAAAAGCTTGGCCGTCACCAGCAGCGCAAACAGCGCTGGCCAGCGCCGAGGCACTGTCAAGACCGCGCGCCAAAACAGCACGGCGACCAGTAAAAGTGATAGTTTCATCAAACCATCAAGCACCACGCTGTGATGGGCGGCGGCAAACACCGCTGGCATATGCCAAAACCAGAATCCCGCCAGTTGCAATGCTGTGGCCGACACGATGCCCAGGGAATACCACTTTTGAAAATTACCCAGCGAGGCCGCCAGAAGCGGAGCAGCAATATTCATCGCGATGAGATGCTGCACCATGTGGGCTGACAGCAAATCATGCGCCATGGGCGCTAACGGCCCCAAAAGCCCCAGGACGAGAGCCGCCAGCGCTACAAATTGCATAGCTACCCCCGAGACAATTGGATTGCCGCTCATTGGAACCAAAATGCATGGTCAAGGATTAGGTTCCATAATGCAGCAAAAAATGTTGGGAGAACATGGCGAGGATGAGAAGTCAGCCCTTCGAAACAGGGCCCGTGCCAGGCGCAGGTGAGAGAAGGCGCGAAAGGTGGGCTGATTTTCACCGGGCGTTTGTGGAGTTTCTGACAGTTCCCAGCATTGTGGTGGCGGCATTCGTTCTGCTGGCAATTCTTATGCTCCACCTGGACAGCGGGCAATCAGGCAAGCCAGCAATTCTCGGAGATCTGTTCAGCGATGCGGAAGCGACCCGCGATTTTCTCAGTGTTGTCGCAAACGGCATCATCACGGTAACGTCGATAACATTTTCACTGCTGCTGCTGGCGGTGCAGCAGGGAGCCAACGATCTCACCAGCGTTATTTTTGATCAGTTCCTGCGACGGAGAACCAACCAGATCTTCTTTGGATTTTTCACCGGCCTGGCGCTGTATTCGCTGATTGTTTTGACCAGTGTCAGCCCGGATCACCAACCGGCGCTTGGGGCCGCTGCGGCGGGGTTCATGACGCTTGTTGCCCTGTGCATGCTTATCTTTCTGATTTACTCAACGGTCAATCAAATGCGACCCGTGGTGATCATCAAGGCAATCCACGACCACACCCTGATCGCCCGCAGTCAGCAATTGACGCTTTTGAAGCAGACCTATTGGCCACCGCGCCTGGAAGCCCGCAACACTATAAAGGTGGCTGCAGCTTCCAGCGGATTCCTGACGGGCATAAGCTTGGAAGACATCAACCAAGCACTTGCCGGTCAAAATCTCGAAGTGATCATCCTGGCGTCAATCGGCGACTTTGTCGCCTTCGGTGACGAGGTCGCGGAGATCAGGTCGGATGGCGGGGTGGTCGAAAAGTCATTGGCAGATGCCGTGAGGAGGGCGGTGATGTTTGAAAGTCAGCGCGATCTTGATGCCGATCCGGCTTTTGGCATTGAACAGCTCATCACCATTGCCTGGACTTCAATATCCACCGCAAAATCAGACCCCGAACCTGGATTGCTCACGATCTGGAGCCTGCGAGACCTGTTGGCGCGCTGGTTGCAAGCCAATGATGGCTTCGGGGAGGCTGGCCGAAAGGCAAGCGTGGCCGGCGGCTTTATTGCCTATCATGACAATCTGCCGGGCGAAATCATGCGCGGCCTTGAATCGCTCGCAGTGGCCGCTTCAGAATCATTGCAGCACCAATGCACTGCGGAAATCTACCGCACGTTTGCCCGGTCGTATCACCGCTTGCCCGCCGAACTTCAGGCGCGCGCCGCCAATATTCTTGAGCGCACAGTCGCAGCGCTGGGCGATCATGTTCTGACCACCAGTCTTGACGACGCCCTGACGGCAATCATTGTTGTGCTCGAACGCGAGGGGAACGAACGGACCGCTGGTCTGATCCGAGACGCGCAGCAACAACTGGCCAAGAGTATTGGCCAGCTAAATTCGCGCTCAACCCGCGTCAAAGCGGCCCGATGAGAATGCGTGGTCAGAATCGCACTTCTGTTGATTAGCCCATGTCCGGCTCAGACACCGGCGGACGCCTGCTCAACAACAGGCCACGCAAAGTTCTCGGCTACAAAACCCCGCAAGAAGTCTTCTCCACCCCGCCCCCTGGGGCTTTTCACTGTTGAATTGGCGAGTGGAAAAAAGCGCTATGGCCAAGCATTTGTCTACTTTTAGAATTGCTGCGATGCCGGGCACCAATCCACCGCAGACATTTCCGATTCAAACAGCTATGGAAGGGGTATCAGGTAGACGCAAGTCCGGTGTTGCGTGCTACCGTTGGCCCAGCAAAGAAAGAGAGATCAATGCCGGATTTCCCGATCATAGACACTCACGTCCACCTCTGTAGTCTGCAAAGCTTCAGCTATTGCTGGATGAAAAGTAAATCGTCTCTCAACCGCCTTTACCGGCTTGATCGCTAGCATGGCTATACTTTCACCTTCGCTTGCCAGGCAGGCCTATAGCATAAAGGCGACGCGCGAACTGGCGCGCCGGGCCTTGCCGCGCCCCGTCTTCGACTTCGCGGATGGCGGGGCAGAGGATGAACGCACTCTGCTTCGCAACGAAGAGGCCTTCGCCGACTTCGATCTCGTGCCGGAACCGCTGCGAGGGGCGGGGCAGCGTGACCTCTCGACCGTGCTGTTCGGAAAGACTTTGAGCATGCCAGTACTAGTCGGTCCCACGGGACTGGCTGGACTGTTCTGGCCCGATGGAGAGCGCTGCGCCATGCGGGCCGCGACCGCGGCCGGCACCGTCTACTGCCTGAGCCATGGCTCCGTGTGCACGCTCGAGCAGCTTGCTGATGCCGCAGGCCCCGCGAACCGCTGGATGCAGGTGTTCGTCTACCGCGACCGCGGCTTCACGCGGGAACTGGCGGAGCGTGCCGCGGCTATGAACTACGCTGCTCTGGTGCTGACGGTCGACAACCAGCTCCTGGGCAACCGCGAGAGGGATATCCGCAACGGCTTTGTCATTCCGCCGCGCCTCGGACTGTCCGAAGTGGCCGCGATGGCTTACAAATGGCAGTGGCTATGGCGGATGCGCAGCGATCTGCCACGGCTCACCATGGGTAATTATGTAAAACCGGGCGATACCGCCGGTATCCGCGAGATCGCCGGGCAGCTGGCCTCCCGGCTCGACCCCGGAATGTCGTGGAAGGATGTCGACGCACTCCGTTCCATGTGGCGCGGGCCTCTGGTGCTCAAAGGCATTCTCAGCCCTGCGGAGGCCCGGGAAGCGGTTGAGCGCGGGGTCGATGGTGTAATCGTATCCAACCACGGCGGTCGCCAGCTCGATGGCGCCATCGCCAGCCTCGATGCGCTTCCAAAGATCGTCGAGGCGGTTGGCGGGCGCATTCCTGTGCTTGTGGACGGTGGCGTGCGCCGCGGCGCGGATGTGGTGAAGA
>JANOTU010000241.1:0-4920 GCA_031416515.1 Hyphomicrobiales bacterium | reverse complement strand
GCCGCCTATCGGCGCTCCGCCACCTTCCCCCGCAAGGGGGGAAGGAAGAGAAGAGTCACGTTTCCTGCGCATTGATATGACCCTCCAGCAGCGCAGCCAGTCTGGCGAATGCTGCAACGGGCAGTTGCTCGGCGCGGAGTTCTGGGTTGATGCGCGCGCGCGCCAGCAGGGCTTCGGGGTCAGGCACCAGGGTTTTGAGGCTGGAGCGCAGCATTTTGCGGCGCTGGCCGAAGGCGGAGGCTGTGACTTTTTCGAGCAAGGCGATCTGGCAAGGCGGCGATGGCGCCGCGCGGGGAATGAACTGCACGATGCTGGAGGTGACTTTGGGGGGCGGCGTGAAGGCGGAGCGGTTGACGTCGAAAAGTTTCTTGGTCTCGCACAGGTGCTGGCAGAGGACCGAGAGGCGGCCAAAGGCCTTGCTGCCGGGTTTGGCGACAATGCGCTCGGCCACCTCCTTCTGGAACATCAGCGTCATTGAGGCAGCCCAAGGGGCGGTGAGCCAGCCGATGAGCAAGGGCGTGGCGATATTGTAAGGCAGGTTGGCGACAATCTTGGCGGGGCCTTTGACCAGCGCTGTCCAGTCCGCTTCGAGCGCATCACCTTCGATTATGCGGAGGCAGCCCGGATAGGCGGCGGCAACTTCGGCGAGTGCGGCAATGGCGCGGGCATCGCGCTCGATGGCGATGATGTCAGTGGCCCCTTCCAACAGCAAAGCGCGGGTGAGCCCGCCTGGTCCCGGCCCCACTTCCACGATGGTGCAGCCCTCAAGAGGCGCGGCAGAGCGGGCGATGCGGCGGGTGAGATTGAGATCGAAGAGGAAATTCTGGCCAAGGCTTTTCTTTGGCGCCAGTCCGAAGCGGGAAATCACCTCGCGCAAAGGCGGCAGGGTATCTTCAGCCACGCGCGGCCTTGGCCATGCTGGCGGCAAGTTCGATGGCCGCGATCAGGCTTTGTGGCCGCGCTGCGCCTTTGCCTGCTATGCCCAGCGCCGTGCCGTGATCGGGTGAGGTGCGGATGAAGGGCAGGCCGAGGCTGACATTGACGCCGCCGTGAAAATCCAGCGTCTTGACCGGGATCAGCGCTTGATCATGATACATGCAGAGGATGGCGTCATAGTGCGCCCGCGCTTCTGCATGGAAGGCGGTGTCAGCGGGCAGGGGACCGATGACATTCAGGCCATCGGCCGCGAGCTGGGCGATGGCTGGCGCAATGATGTCGCGCTCCTCGGTGCCCATTGCGCCGTTCTCGCCCGCATGGGGGTTTAGTCCAGTGAAGGCCAATCGGGGTTTGGCGATGTTGAAATAGCGCTTGAGGTCGTGCGCGACCACGCGGGCCTGCGCCATGATGGCGGCACCGCTGAGCGCTGCCGGAACTTCCGACAGCGGAATATGCACGGTGACCGGCACGGCACGGAGTCCCTCCGCCACCAGCATCATGACCTCATCGACGGTGTGGCCTTTCAGCCTCGCGAGATGGGCCAGATAATCGGTGTGGCCCTGATGCGTGAAGCCAGCAGCGTAGAGCGCTTGCTTCTGGATGGGATTGGTGACCATGGCTGAGATGGTGCCTGCCAGCGCCAGAGCAACAGCCTCATCTATGGCGGCGATGACCTGGGGAGCGGTGGCTGGATCGATCATCCCCGCATCAGGATGTTTGGCCAGAGGCCGATGCAGAATGGGAAGCGCAGCGGCGAAGGAGGATTTGGCTTCGTCTGGATGTTGGATTTTAATGATGGAGCCGCCGCGCATGGCCCAATAATCGGCATCGCCGATGAGGAAAAAACAACAGTCAGGTTTCTTCCGCAATACGCTCCATGCGGCGTTGGTGATCTCTGGCGCCACCCCTGCCGGCTCGCCACTGGTCAAGGCAATCGGCGCAAATCCGGTCATCGGGTTTATTGCGACAGGCCGGGGGTACGGTATTCGACATAGACAGATTTGCGCGCTGTGCGCAGATAGGCTTCCTCGAAGCTATTGTATTTATCGTTGACCAGCATGTTTTCGGCCTGCTGGCGCGTGGGCATTTCGAATTTTGGCAATTCCGGTTCGATTCTGCGGGTGCCGCAGAGCGCCAGCAACTGAATGCCCTCTTTGCTGCGCATGGGGCCAATGGCCTTTCCGGGGCCAACCTTGTCGAGGGCTGCTTTCATGGGCTTGGGCAGCCTTGCGCCATCAGCCTCAATGGGCTTGCTGAACTTGACATTGAACACACCCGATGCTGCGGCGCGGGCGTTCTTGCAGCCTTTGAATTGCCGGGCCACTTGTGCTGCTTCAATGGCGCGGGCCTGCAGGAGCTGATCATCCGCCTGCTCGATGGGCAGGCTGATTTCCATCAGCGTGTAGACGGTGACCGCCTTCATGCGCGGATCGTTTTTGATCTGGTTCATCCGGCCTTCTACAGTCTGCTGGATTTCCGCCAGTTTGGCGTCGACATCGGCGGGTTTCACCTTGATGTCGGCGCGGTGCTTGGCCGAGATGATCCGGTTGAAGCCGATCTGGGCGCTGATGTATTTACGGAACGATGCCGCACCGATGCCCTGCTCGCGAAGCTTGGCTTCCAGGGTCTCCGGCGTCAGCTTCATGTTGGCGGACAATCGTTCAATCTGTTTGGCAATATCAGAGTCGCTGGCCGCCATCTGCACCCGCTTGGCTTCCGCGATCTTGACGACATCATCAACCAACGACTGCAATGCGGCCTTGCGCGACAACCCGCCAGGCGGCGCATCGCCAAGGGTCTTCAACAGGCTGATGCGCTGAGAGACATCGAGTTCGGTAATGGCCTGATCATTGACGATGGCCACCACGCCCAAGCCTTCCGCATGTGCCAAATTGGCCTGAAAAAGCAACAGGCCGAATGCTACGCAGATGAATTTGCGCAGCCCTCTGGCCATGCCGGTCTTCAAATAATTAAAGTCCAAACCTGCCGCCGATTTCGCCGATGGTACGGAACTCGACAGACAGCTTGAGGACCCTTTCCGTCGGATCGATGAATTCTTCTTCGCCGTCTCTTTCAGAATAAGCAAGGCTGGCTCTCAAGCAGTCGCAATCAAACATAAGGCCCACGGTCTTGTCCCTGAAATCGTCGGTCCGGAGATCATAGCGAAAGCCGCCAAATACCGTCCAGGATTCGGTGAACGCGTAACTGGCATCGCCCCACAATTGTGTTTCATGATCTGGTCGTCCGTAATCAGGCGCTGCAACAACGTCGGCATAGCTCAAAGAGCCGGAAATCCTGTCCAAAGTGAGGCCGAGCGAAGCCTCCTGGGCGTTGATGGCGGACAAATCCTCTTCGGCGCGGATTTGATAGGTGAGCCGCAGGCTCTCATTGGGCTGCAGGGCCAAGGCACCCACGAGATCAGACTTGGGGCCGTCGAGGCCAGAGCCTTCCGTGAAACTGTTCTCGCCGGCGATATGAAATGACTCGCCAAAACTCATCCGGGCAAAGCCGCCATTGTCGGCCAGAAAACTGTACATGACGCCAGCATTGGCGCGGGTGCCGCCCTCATAGCGGTCAAGGCCGGTAAAGCGGTCCTGCAGGAACAAATTGGTGTGGTCAAAATTCAGCGTGATGGCATCTTCATCGGCGATGTCATTTTCGTCCTGCTCATCGGCCGAGCTGATGACTTGAAACACCGGAGTGAGCACATTCTGGCCATAATCGCCCGATGACAGGAAGGGCCAGCGCATATCGACACCGGCTGTTGGCAGGAGATGGCTGGATGTTTCTTGTGAGTCGGGAGCGCCGGTCACATTTTCGCTGACAAAAACATCGCCCCGCACCTGAGCAAAGGGAGTGACCACCTGACCGAGGCCGTTGATCATCTGCTTTTGCCAGTGGAGGTCGGCGACAACGCGCGTTTGCTCAGTGCTGAGATTGAGATCCGGATCCGACGGGGTGTCATCGCGTGTCAGCGAATAGGCGCTGACATTGAAGCCCAGTTCACCGCCCAGCACGGGATCGCCAAACGTGTGATTGGCAACAATATAGGGCAGAACCACCGGCATCTCGTCCTGGTCTTCGGTCAGCAGCATGGTTTGATAGTGCAGCGCCTGGGCCGATATATAGGTGCGATCTTCAAGAGCCGTGACATGAACTTCGCTGGTGGCGATATCCGACTTGCCATATTGGTAGTCGTAGTCCCGGAGGAAGGTCTTGTCGCTGAGCGCCGCGCCGTTCCAGCCCCACGACCAGGTATCGTTGATTTCAAAGGCACCGCTGCTTGTGACGGCGCCGCGCAGGCGGCCAGAATTGTCATTGGTGTCGCCGTCAGGCTGATAGAGGCCGTAGGCGCGGATGTCATAAATGCCGCTCCGGAGCCGGTGGCGCCATTCGACATCGGCGACAGGGCCCTGCTTGGTGGTCCATTTGGGCCTGAAGGTGAGATCAGCATTGGGAGCCAAGGCCCAGAAATAAGGCGTTGTGACGCCGATGCCATAGTCGCTGTCGCTGTTGACATCGGGCAGGAGAAAGCCGGAGCGGCGCGTTACCGTGGGATCGGGATAAGCGAGATAGGGCAGCCAAGCCACCGGAACACCGGCAATTTCAAAGCGCGGGTTGTCGTAATAGATGGTTCTTTTCTTTTGATCATGCGTGGCTTTGGGGGCGACGATCTGCCAGATGGGCGTGTGGCCAGCATCAATGCAGGTGCGGCAGGCGGTATAGGCGGCGTTTTCATAAACGGTGATGCCGCCGTCCATCCGGCGGGCATAATCGGCGGTGATCGTCACATCATGGGTGAGAAGGGCGCGGACATGGGTGGCGAAGCCCTGCTTGAACTTGTCGCTGAGATCAGCGAAATCGGCTTGGAGAATATTGCCATTGGGTTCGCGCAGTTCAACCCTGCCATCCGCCTTGAAGCTGTCATCGGTCATATTATAGACGACCTTGGTGGCGATCAGCGTGTAGGGGCCGTAGACCACC
>JANOTU010000240.1:0-2359 GCA_031416515.1 Hyphomicrobiales bacterium | reverse complement strand
CCACCATCATCGGCGGCGCCGTCGTCTTCGCCGCCCTGCTGGCCCATCTGTTGTTCAACTGGCGCAGGCGCTGATTCACGGCGACGCTTGTCCACTCAAAACCCAATTGTGGAGCATGCCTGCTTATGCCCGATTGACCGTACGCTGTCAAGGACTATTTTCGTATTTCAGGATTTTTTAATTTATCCGCGGCGGAGCACCTCCCAAGCTATTGTGCGGCCATGGATATCCGCCAGCTGCAATATCTCGCCGCCCTCGTCCGGGAGAAGCATTTCACCCGCGCGGCCCAGGCCTGCAATGTCACCCAGCCCACTCTTTCTGGCCGCATCCGCCAATTGGAGCAGGAGCTCGGCGTGCCCATTGTGGAACGCGGCCAGCGCTATATCGGCTTGACCGCGGAAGGCGAGCGCGTGCTGAAATGGGCCCATCTCATTCTCGACAACTGGAATTCCCTGCAAACCGACATCCGCAACACGTCGGGCGAGCTGGCGGGCCGCCTGGTCATTGGTGTCATTCCCTCAGCCCTGCCCATGGTCAGCCAGCTCACCAGCGCCATGCAGGAACAGCACCCGCGCGCCGAATTCACCGTCCTCTCGCACAGCTCGGAGGAAATCCTCCGTGCGCTGACGGATTTCTCCATCGAGGCCGGCATCACCTATCTCGACAACGAGCCGGTCGCAGGCCTGCTCCAGGCCCCGCTCTACCGCGAGCGCTACGCCCTGTTCATCGCCGACACCCACGCCTTCGCCGCGCGCGAAAACATCACCTGGGCGGAAGCCGCCGGCGTTCCCCTCTGCCTCCTCACCCCCAACATGCAGAACCGCCGCATCATCGACCGCGCCTTCCTCAAGGCCAACGCCCATCCGTCGCCAAAACTCGAAACCAATTCCATCATGAACCTGTTCTCGTCCGTCCGCGACATGGGCCTCGCCAGCATCATGCCCGACTATTTCCAGACAGCGCTTGGCCCCATGCGCGCCGTCAAGGCCATTCCCCTGGTCGAACCCAAAGTCGAACACGCCGTCGGCCTCGTCGCCATCAACCGCGACCCCCTCTCGCCGATGATCACCGCCATCTTCGCGGCGGCGAAGGGGTTCAGGGTGTAACCCTCACCCCGCCGGCCGCTTCGGCGCCACCGGCATGTCGTAATACGGCAATTGATCCGTGCGCGGAACATAAGTTCCGTTGCCGCGGCATTTGAGGATGTGGGCGGCGATGTCTTCGAGGGGGGCGAACCAAACCTCGCCGGTGCCCTGCATATACTCGATCATCTTCTCAACCCGCAGCCAGCGCGACAGGCGCCCGCTCACAAAGGGGTGCCAGATGCCAATCCACAAGCCGCCGCCAGCTGTGCGCATCGCCTCGAATTCGGCGAGGAAGCCTTCCATGGCGCGTTCGGGCGCCATGATCTGCATCACGTAATTGAGATCGATGGAATGCACATAAGGCGGCCAGTCGTCGGTGGCCCAATTGGCGGGAAGCTCCACCAGCTCGCCTGTCTTGGTTTTCAGAATGTAGGGCACATCATCGCCCATCAGCGAGCTGTCATAGAGAAACCCCTCCTGCACCAGAAGATCGGCTGTGTTGTCGGAAAAATTATACAGCGGCGAGCGGTTGCCGCGCGGGCGCTTGCCGGTGTGCCTGGTGATCACGTCGATCGAACGCTGCATCCAGTAGTGCTCATCGGATTTTGACAGGCTGTTGGGCGCTTCGTGGATATAGCCGTGAAAGGCCACCTCATGGCCATCCTTGACCATGGCCTCGACCGCCTTGGGATATTGCTCGATGCACCAGGCCGGAACAAAGAAGGTCTGCTTGAGGCCGTAGCGGCGATAGGCTTCGAGAATGCGCGGCACGCCCACTTCCGGCCCATAGCGCAGCATCGAAATTGTCGACACCCGCCGGATTGAATCTTTTGGGTGTTCAATATGGACAAGGCTGTCCGCGTCCATGTCAAAAGTGATGGCGCAGGCGACCTTGGCGCCGTTCGGCCACGGCACAGGATTGCGTATCATGGGCTACTCCCTTAAAAGCGCCACTATAACCGAGGGAGGACAACATGAAACGCTATTTCGCAACGCTAAGCCTGCTGGCACTGATGACGGTGTCGGCGCAATCGGCGGAGACCATCCGCATGCTGGCCCCCACCTGGCTGGGCTTTGCGCCCGTGCATGTGGCGAATGATCTCGGCTGCTTCAGCCAAGAAGGCCTGGAGGTCGACTACAAATTCGAGGACGACCGCGCCAATGTGCTGGCGGCTTACGCGCGCGGCGACATCGACGTGGACATGCGCACCGTGGGCGAGCATCAGGGCCGCCCGCGCGATGCCGCAACGCCGGGCGTCATCATCGGCACCATT
>JANOTU010000239.1:0-1547 GCA_031416515.1 Hyphomicrobiales bacterium | reverse complement strand
GCCGCGCACAGGCGTTTGACGTCATTGATGAGCGATTCGAGCACCATGCGACGCTTGAATCAAAATCCGCGCTGCCCGGCCATGAGTCAAACCAGCGCACCCACCAGTTCAACCCTGAAAGTCACATTGAGAATTGCTGATGGAAACCGGTGCCAGCCACCGGTTTCTTTCCGCCGGTGAGTGCGGCCTTCAGACGGCGCTGGCGAGGCTGGCGGTTTTCTTTGGCGCCTTCTCGGCCCACGGCGTGCCCCGCGCCACAACGGTGTTGACGAAAATGATGAGCTTCCTGACGCAGGCGATAAGGGCCGCCTTGTGGGATTTTCCCGCTTTGATGAGGCGCTGGTAGAGGGCGATGAGGGCGGGGTTGTGCTTGAAAGCGGCGGGCAGGGCCGCAGCGTAGACAGCCTTGCGCAGCCGGCCCCGGCCACCGGCGATATGGCGCTGGCCATCGCTCTTGCCGGTTTGCCGGTCGAAAGGAGCCACACCGGCGAGACTGGCGGCCTCCTCGCGGCTGAGCCGCCCAAGCTCCGGCATGCGGATGAGCAGGTTGAGCGCGGTGATCTCTCCGATGCCGGGCACGGACAGGATCAGGCGGTAGCGGGCTTCAATCTCGGCTTCAGCCGCAACGTCGGCGAGAAGGGCTTTCTGGGCCCCGGCCTGGCGCAGCTTTTCAGCCCGGATTTGCGCGCTGATCTGATCCCGGATCAACGGGTCGGTGAAGCTTTCCAGCCGGGTCTTGAGGCGGGCGATGTCATGCCCGATCTGTTCGAGATAGGTCATGGCTTGGCCCATCGCCGCCAGCCGAGGATCGGGCGGATCACGGGTTTCCGGCGTGGCGGCCATGCAGCGGGCAATCATCTGCGCGTCGAGGGCGTCGGTCTTGGCCCTGCGGTTGAGAAAGCGCCCATAGGCCTTCACCTGCATGGGCTGGAACACCGTGACCGTGAATTGCTGCTTGCGCAAATGCGCAACCACGCCGCGTTCATAGCCGCCCGAGGCCTCAAGGCCGATGCGGCTTGCCCGGTTCTGCTCCAGCCACGCCGCCAGTTCGCCATGACCGGTCGGCGTGTTGGCGAAACGGCCCGCCTCGCCGGTTTCGGCGATGGCCACGTCGGCCCATGCCTTGCTGATATCAATTCCTGCGTTGTTTGTGCTATTGTTTTCCATCTTCATTGACCCTTCCTTGTCTATGAACCAATCTGTTCAGGCAACCATGCGGGTCCAGTGGAGATGATGGATCGCGATCTTGCTCAGGAACGGGCCCAACGGCCCAAGGTGCGAATGATCCGACGATCCAAGCCCCGTTCCGGAAAAGCTCGCCGGGACGGGGCATCCCTCACGGAACCAGGACAATATAACACACTTTCTTAAGACAAGGTGCGAGCCCGTAGCCACGCCTCGAAGAGCCGATGGGTTGAGCGCGTTGCAACCGTCCTTCGAGGCTCGCGAAGGCGCTCGCACCTCAGGATGAGGAAGTCAGCTTTCATTCTACCTTCAACTCCCTCGCCAGCCCATCCAGCACCGCCACCGCCTCCGGCCTGTCCCTG
>JANOTU010000238.1:0-1618 GCA_031416515.1 Hyphomicrobiales bacterium | reverse complement strand
CATGCGGGGGTGGGTGGCGACGTGGCCATCTTTTTCGATCCGGGCAAGCGCCGCGCGCATGGCGGTTTCCAGGGTGTCGTGGGTGATGAGGATGAATGAGGCGGTGGCGCGTTGCGCATCCTTGTCCTTGAGGCCGCGCTGGACGATGCTTTCGATGGAGATATTTTCATCAGCAAGTATGCGGGCAATGGCGGCCACAGCGCCGGGCTTGTCACGAAGCTCAAGGGCCACATAGAAGCCACCTTCATGGGCCTTTTGCGGAGCAGATTTATAAGGCTGCAGCTCAGTGGCGGGCACGCCAAAGGCGGGGCGAAAATTGCCGCGGGCGATGTCGATCACATCAGAGATCACCGCGGACGCGGTGGGATGCGCACCCGCCCCCCTGCCCTCCAGCATCAGATCGCCGACAAAATCACCCTTCACCACAACCGCATTGAACACGCCGTCCGTTTCCGCCACAGGCGATCCTTTGGGCACAAGGGTCGGATGCACACGCTGCTCTATCCCCTCCCCGTGCGCCACCGCCACGCCCAGAAGCTTGATCTTGTAACCCATCTCACCGGCGTTGCGGATGTCATCAAGGGTGACGCGCTCAATACCCTCGATGTCGATGGATTTGAGATTAACCTCCGAGCCAAAGGCGAGCGAGGTGAGCACCGCCAGCTTGTGGGCGGTATCAAAGCCGCCCACATCGAAGGTGGGGTCGGCCTCGGCATAGCCCAGGCTTTGCGCCTCTTTCAGCACTTCGGCAAAGCTCCGGCCTTCATTGGCCATTTTGGTGAGAATGTAATTGCAGGTGCCATTGAGAATGCCAAAGAGCTTGCGCACGCGGTTGCCGGCCAGCCCCTCGCGAATGGTCTTGACGATCGGAATGCCGCCCGCCACCGCCGCCTCAAAATTCAGCGCCACCTTGTTGGCCTCGGCCAGCCGCGCCAGGCTCGCCCCGTGATGGGCGAGCAGCGCCTTGTTGGCGGTGATGACGTGGCGGCCAGCCTTGAGGGCAGCCTCCACCGCCGCCTTGGCGGGACCGCCTTCGCCGCCAATCAATTCGATGAACACATCAATGTCGAGGCTCTGCGCCAAGGCCACAGGATCATCGAACCAGGTCATTTTCGATAGGTCTGACCCTCGTTGTTTATTTTTATTTCGGGCACTTACAGACGTTACCTCAACTGACACACCAGCTCTGGTGGCGAGCAATGCCTGGTGTTTGGCAAATATGTCGAGAACCCCGGTTCCCACCGTGCCAAGACCGGCAATACCCAAACGCAATGCATTCGACATGATGATTTCCATTCAGAAAACGACTGGCTCCTTATGGCGGGAGAGCAGCCCAATGGCAAGGAAGTCAGCCCCGCCGCAGCGCGCTGGCCTGGGGTATGACGAAGGTGACGAGGATGATGGCAATGGCGGCAAACAGGGTCAGGTTGGCGCCGAATTTCGCGACATCTGCAACGCTTGAGATCATCAGCGGCGCGGCAGTGCCAAAAACGACTATCATGGGCAGAAACGCCGTGCGGAAATGGGTTGGCGGCGCCCGGCTTGCGCCCGCATCGTCCATGACCAGAATGAGCGATGATGCCAGACACATCGCCATCGCCACCATGGCGGCGGCAAG
>JANOTU010000237.1:0-2679 GCA_031416515.1 Hyphomicrobiales bacterium | reverse complement strand
GCGAAGCCGGGGGTGAGGTCTCTTTGCGGCAGCGCGCTCCGGCGGCGCCAGAAAAAGCGTGTGGCGCCGCGCCGCCGCGCCCAAGGCCATTAAGGGTCAGGCATTGAACGCGTGGGCATCAGACGTTCACCAGGTTCCGCGAAATGGCGATGGCCGCGATCTGGGCGCGGTTGTGGGCCGCGAGCTTGCGGCGGAGTTCGTTCACATGAAAATGCACCGTGCGCTCTGAAATCATCAAAATTTCGCTGATCTCCCAATTGGTCTTGCGGGCCACCAGCCATTTGAGCACTTCGGTCTGGCGCGATGTGAGGCTGGGGACGGCGGAGGATTTCGCACCCGCGGCGGCGCGGTGGATTTCCACAAGCTGATCATGGGCGATGATGACCGCGAGATGCAGGAGGGTCCGTTCAGCAGGGCTGGTGTCCGGCGATTCGCCCACCAGCGAGCCAACGGCCCGGTAGCCGCCCCGGCCAAGAATCGGCACGGAGAGCCCGCTGCGCCAGCCATAGGAATCAACAACATCAAACAACCTGTCGCCCTGGCGCTGGCTTTGTGCCCTGATCTCACGCCAATCGGCGGCGATGGACGCCGAATTGGCATATTGGACGATCGGATCGTTCTCAACCAGCCGCTCAGCCTCGTAAACCTGCTGAAACCAGCCCGGCCAATTGGCATAAAAGAATGGCGGCAGGTTTCCGGGGCTGGGTTGCGCCGGGGCGCCGATCGCCACAACGCCCAGCGGCATGGCCATCCGCGGCAGCGCCCGCCTTGGCTGGCAGCATGTGTTTGATCCGGGCCTGGCTGAACAAAATCTGGCCTTCGCCAGCGGCGCTGGCTCTGCCTTCACCGTGCGCGGATTGCCGCTTGATGAAGACATGCTGACGGCCGAACTCGGCGTTGAAGCGCAAATTGGCGCGCAGACGGCGATTGGCATTTCCTATTCCGGCCAGTTGGGCGACGATGCCCAGTCCCACGCCGCCAGCGCGCGTCTGATCATTCAGTTCTGATCACGCGGCAACCGGGACTTGCGTGGCCGGGTTTTGGCAGGCAATTCCCTGGCAATGGAATGGGAACTTATTGCGATTCTGGCGGGGGTGGCGGTTGTTGCCGGATTTGTTGACTCGATTGCGGGTGGCGGCGGGTTGTTGTCTTTGCCGGCGCTGCTGATGGCGGGGCTTGATCCGGTGGCGGCCCTGGCCACCAATAAATTGCAGGGGTCGGTGGGGGTGGGATCATCGGTCGTGGTGTTTGCGCGGCGGGGGTTGATTGATTTCAGGGCGAGCCGCCTGATGGTGGCGACGGCTTTTCTTGGCGCCGGTCTTGGGGTTCTGGCGGTGGGGATGGCGCCGGTGGGGCTGCTGAAAGCGGTGATGCCGGTTTTGCTGATTGTCATGGCGGTTTATTTTGCGCTCTCGCCCAGACTTTCCAATGACGACGCGGTGGCGCGGCTATCGGCCTCGCGGTTTGGCTGGATGGTGGTGCCGGTGATTGGGTTTTATGATGGGGTGTTTGGGCCGGGTGCTGGCTCGCTTTATCTTTTGGGGTTTGTGGCCTTGCGGGGCTACGGGGTTTTGCGGGGCTTGGCGCATACGCGGCTGTTGAATTTCACCTCCAACGTCGCGGCCTTCATCGCCTTCGCGCTTGCCGGCAAGATTGTGTGGACAGTGGGGCTGGCGATGTGCGCAGGCCAGATCATCGGCGCGCAAGTGGGCTCGCGCCTCGCTATCCGGCACGGGGCCGCGATCACCCGGCCCCTGCTGGTGATGGTGTGTTGCGCGATGGCGCTGAAGCTGTTGTTTGACGCTTATTGAAAGGCGGGGATGACCCGGACGAGAAACGCGTCGAACAGAGGAACTGTGAAGGCCGTATCGCCATGGGCCGGACTGTAAATCATGCCTTTGCGAATGAGCCCATTGCGCAAGGGAGCCACGGTCCGCACTTCCCGGCCGAGGACCTGGGCGATATCGCCGGAGCGATGCGGGCCGGGGCCAAGTTCGGCCATTGCCCGGAGATAGCGCCTTTCTGACGGAGTCAGCCGGTCAAAGCGGACGCGGAAAAAACTCTCATCCAGTTTTTCGATCGTCGTATTGGTGGCGGCCTTCACATCAGCAGCGGTGATGGGCGAGGTCTCGGCGCGGTTCCAGGCCTCATAACCCCAGGCCTGCAAGAAGTAAGGATAGCCCTGGGTCTTCGTGGCGATGGTGGCGAGCGCGCCGTCTTCAATGGCGGCGTTTTCGCGTTCAATGGGTTCACGCACCGCGTTGGCTGCGTCCATGGCGCTCAAAGGTCCCACCGCCGGAAAATCAAACAGCCGCTCGGCATATGACTTTGAGTTTCCCGCCAGTCCCGCCAATTGCGGCAGCCCGGCGCCGATGACCACCAGCGGCAGCTGCTTCTGCGTAACCTTGTGCACGGCGATGATCAGCGCGCTGAGGTCTTCTTCCTTGAGATACTGGACTTCATCAATCAGGATCAGCACGGCGCGGTCGCGCGCCTTGGCCGCTTCCGCCACGGCCACAAAGAGCGCGGCCAGATCAGCTTCCAGATCACCGCTATCGGCTTCGCCGCGCTGGGGATCGATGTCCAGCCCGAATTCGATATCATGGATCTTGATCTTGATCTTGATCGTATCGACAAAGCCGCGCAGCACGCGCAAGCCCTTTTTCACGGCCGCATTGA
>JANOTU010000236.1:0-1502 GCA_031416515.1 Hyphomicrobiales bacterium | reverse complement strand
CATGAAAGAACTCCCCGCAACGCTCATCCTGCGCCCCTTCGATTTTGAAACCCTGGCAACAACCGTCTTCACCCTGGCCTCCCTCGATCAACTCGAACAAAGCGCCCTGCCGGCGCTGACCATCGTGGCGGCAGGACTTCTGCCTGTCATATTGCTCTCCCGCACCTTGCGCGATCCCAAGCTCAAACCCTGAGTTCCACCAAGTCCCGGAACAGTTCCAGCGCCTCCGGGTTGGCCAGGGCTTCCTTGTTCTTCACCTCGCGGCCATGCACCACGTCGCGGACCGCGAGTTCGGTGATCTTGCCGGATTTGGTGCGCGGGATGTCCAGCACGGCGATGATCTTTGCTGGCACATGGCGCGGCGATGCGCCTTCGCGGATTTTCTTTTTGATGGTGAGGGCCAGATCATTTTCGAGCACGGCGCCCGCCCGCAGCCGCACGAACAAGACCACCCGCACATCACCGTCCCAGTCCTGGCCGATGGCCAGGGCTTCGATCACCTCCGGCACCTGTTCAACCTGCGCGTAAATTTCCGCCGTGCCGATCCGCACCCCGCCGGGGTTGAGTGTGGCATCTGAGCGGCCATGGATGATCAGGCCGTTATGCGTTGTTATTTCCGCGAAATCGCCGTGGCACCAGATGTTGTCAAAACGGGCGAAATAAGCGTTGTGGTACTTGGCACCATCCGCGTCATTCCAGAACATCACCGGCATGGACGGGAAAGGCCGTGTACAGACGAGTTCGCCCTTTTCCCCACGCAAAGAATGGCCATCATCGTCATAAACATCCATGGCCATGCCCAGCATCGGCCCCTGAATTTCGCCCCGCCATACCGGCGCCAGCGGATTGCCGCCCACAAAGCAGCCGCAGATATCGGTGCCCCCGGAAATCGACGCCAGATGAATGTCAGGCTTCACCGCTTCATACACGAAATCAAAACTCGTCTCCGCCAGCGGCGAGCCGGTGGAGAGCATGGTGCGCAGAAACGCCAGGTCATGGCTCTCCCTGGGCTTCCAGCCGGTCTTCTTCACCGCATCAATATATTTGGCCGAAGCGCCAAAAATCGTCATCTTCTCAGCTTGGGCGAAATCAAACAGCGCCCGCTCATCGGGAAAGAATGGCGCACCATCATAGAGCAGCAGGGTGGCCCCGGTGGCGAGACCCGACACCAGCCAATTCCACATCATCCAGCCACAGGTGGAAAAATAGAACAGCCGGTCAGAGGCCTTGGTGTCGGTGTTCAGCGCATGCTCGCACAGGTGTTTCAGCAAGATGCCGCCGGCGCCGTGGACGATGCATTTGGGAATGCCGGTGGTGCCCGAAGAATAGAGAATATAGAGCGGATGATCGAAGGGCATTTGCACGAATGCAATGGGTGCAGCACTATGCCCCGACAGGAAGTCCCGGTAGTTGGAGCGTTTCCCCACATAGTCAATGACAATGGTCTGCTCGACACTGGGCAGGAATTTCAGCACAGCGGCGATTTTCTCAGCCATCGGAAT
>JANOTU010000235.1:0-6257 GCA_031416515.1 Hyphomicrobiales bacterium | reverse complement strand
AACCAAAATTCGTTATCAAACTCAATTTCGCAAAAGGAGGACGCAGGTAAAAAGTCATTGCCCACATAAATGGCAACGATTGCTTTGCTTTGATGGTTTTCTCTAAGAGTCCGTTTCAGCACTTCAGTAGTGATTGCAAAGCTTTCGCAGCATGAGGCGGATGGATGCGAGTTCCAGGAAGGTGAGTGCGTTGTGGTTGCGGGTCTCCCAGTCCTTTGCAAGGCGTCGGCAGCGGTTGAGCCATGCTATGGTGCGTTCGACAATCCAGCGCTTGGGCAAGATCACGAAGCCTTTGACCCGATCCGATCTTCTGATGATTTCGGTTTTGAGATCGGGCAGGATTTTGGCCAGCCCGTCGGAAAACACCGGCCCCTGATAAGCGCTGTCGGCGAACAATTTCCGGAGACCGCGAAAGCGGTCGGGCAAGCCCGCCAGCAACGCAAGTCCACCATCGCGGTCTTGCACGCCAGCCGAGTGGACAATGGCGGTCAGCACCAGACCCAGCGTGTCGACGATAATATGCCGCTTCTTTCCCTTGATCAGCTTGCCTGCGTCAAAACCATGCGGATCAATGCAGACCCCCCTTTTTCGGCGCTTTTCACGCTTTGGCTGTCGATGATGGCGGCACTCGGGCTGGGGTCTCGCGCCGCCTGTTTGCGGCATTCGACATAAAGCGCCTGATGAATGCGGTCCAGAACGCCATCAATTCGCCACCACATCAAATATCTGTGCACCGTGCTGTAGGATGGAAAATCTTTCGGAAGATAGCGCCATTGGCAACCGGTCGAGAGAATATACATCACTCCGTTCATCACCGTGCGCATGCTCACTCGCCGTTTGCCGCCACCGCGTTTAGCCGGTGGAATGAACGGTTCGACAAGCGCCCATTCTTCATCCGTAAGGTCGCTTGGATATCTCAGGTGGTCGCGATCATAAATCGCGCGGTTTTCTTTCGTCCACATCGGCAGGTCCTCCTCGAATCAGGAAACGACCCTCTTGAATCACAAGTGACTCAGAAGACTCAACAAGTTTCTAAACGGACACTTAGAGACACATGCGATTCGCCTCACCACCGGTACAATAGATTTTCACCGCTCCAGCGTCTTGGCCTCGTCCCACAGCCGGTCCATTTCGGCTAGATCTGAGTCGGCAGGTGTGCGGTTAGACTCAGCCAGGCGGGATTCGATATAAGCGAAGCGGCGTTCGAATTTGGTGTTGGTTTGGCGTATGGCGGATTCGGGATCGAGCCCCAGGTGCCGGGCCACATTGGCCATGGCGAAGAGGAGATCGCCGAATTCTTCTGGTTTTTTGTCCGTTGGGGCGGCGCGGAATTCGGCTATTTCTTCTGCGATTTTGTCGTAGACATTCTCCACCGACGGCCAGTCAAAGCCCACTTTGGCGGCTTTGGATTGGAGTTTCACCGCGCGGGTCAAGCCGGGCAGGGCGATGGGAACGGCGGCGAGCACACCGGCTTGGGGCTGGTCGACGCGCTCCCTGGCCTTGTTATCTTCCCAAAACCCCTTGGCCAGCGGGCTTGAGCGCGCGGCGTCATCACCGAATACATGCGGGTGGCGGCGGATCATTTTCCGGCAGATGGCTTCGACCACGTCATCAAAGCTGAAAGCGCCTTCTTCTTCCGCCATCTGGGCGTGGTAGACTGATTGCAGCAGCAGATCGCCCAGTTCTTCGCAAAGCTCGGCGCGTGTGCCGGAGGCGATGGCGTCGGCCACCTCATAGGCTTCCTCGATGGTGTAGGGGGCAATGGTCTCGAAGCTTTGTTCCAGATCCCAAGGGCAGCCGGTGACAGGTGTGCGCAGCGCCTTCATGATGGCGCGGAGCGTTTCCAAGCTGCGGGGGTCCAGATCAGTAATTCGCATAATATATATTATGGAATATTATCATCTGATTGTAATCTCCATTCCGTCATAGGCTGGCTCAACTGTTTTTGGCAACTCGCCGCACAACCTATTGTAATCCATATCGATATGCATGTTGGTGATGATGGCGCGTTTGGGTTTCAGGCGGTCGATCCAGATGAGCGTTTCCGGCAGGCTGAAATGGCTGCCATGGCGGTCACGCTTCAATGCGTCGACAATCCACAGGTCCAGCCCTTCCAGCGCGCCCACGCTCTCGGGCGGAATGGCATTGAGGTCTGGCGTGTAAGCGGTCGCCCCAAAGCGGAAGCCCAGGGCGTCAATAATGCCGTGGTGAACCTTGAAAGGTTCAGCCTCCACAAGGCCGCCTGCCCCGTTAACCATAATTGTCTGGCCGATGGCGATGCGGTTGAGGTCAATGATATGCGGATAGTCGCTGCCGGGTGCGGTATAGAAGCAATAGGTGAAGCGGCTGGTCAGCATCGAGCCGGTCGCCTCATCCGCCCAGATGGGCACACGCCTGCGGCTGCGCAAATAGAAGGCCCGGAGATCGTCAATGCCGTGGGTATGATCAGCATGCTCGTGAGTGAACAACACGCCGTCGAGCTCGGCGATATTGGCTGACAACATTTGCTCGCGGAGATCAGGCGAAGTGTCCACCAGAACCCGCGTTTGCCCCTCAGCGCCGGTTTGCGTGAGCAGCACCGAACAGCGCCGCCGCCGGTTCTTGGGGTTGGCGGGGTCGCACAGACCCCAATCGCCGCCGATCCTTGGAACGCCGCCCGAGGAGCCGCAACCCAGGATCGTGAGAGTTCGGCTCATGCAGCGGCAGTAAACCTGGCGGGCCGCGTTACTTTACTGAACAGGCGAAAAAAATTGTCGCTCGTGGTCTGGGCCATGGTTTCCACAGAGACACCCTTGATATCAGCCAGTTGCTTCAAGGTTTCGCTGACAAAGGCAGGCTCGTTGCTTTTTCCGCGGTGCGGCTCCGGGGCCAGATATGGCGCATCGGTTTCAACAAGGAGGTGGCCCATGGGGATTTCTGCGGCCACGACACGCAGGTTTTCAGCGCTTTTATAGGTGAGAATGCCCGAAAACGACACATATGCCCCAAGTTTCAGGCCGGCGCGCGCCAATTCGATGCCGCCTGTGAAGCAATGCAGCACCATCTTGAAGGGGCCCTTGGCCATTTCCTCGGTGAGGATCCGGGCCATGTCATCATCTGCCTCACGGGAGTGGATGATCAGGGGCAGGCCGGTAATGCGGGCCACGGCGATATGCTTGCGGAAGCCCTCCTCCTGGGCGGCGCGCGGGCTTTTGTCATAGTGGTAATCCAGCCCCGCCTCGCCGATGCCAACGCATTTGAGGTTCATGGAGAGGCCCACCAGCTTTGAAACTGGCACATCAAGTTCTTCATGCGCGTTGTGAGGGTGTGTCCCTATGGTACAGAAAACATTTGTATTTTCTTTAACAATCTTGAACAGCTTGTCGGCGTGGGCGACCCGCGTTGAGATCGTCAGCATAAGGCCAACGCCCGCCGCCTCGGCGGCGGCGAGCACGTCAGGCAGGCGTTCGGCAAGGCCGTCATAATCAAGATGGCAGTGGCTATCGACAATCAACATCAAGACCTTCCGGGGTTGCCCCCTCCTCTACATAGCGTGGGAATATTCCTGTGGGCGTTGGCAGCGGGGTTCCAGCGGCCAATCTCTTGTCTAAATCTGTAAACTTGCGTTTGCTTTCAGGCACGGCCAGAAAATCCAGCAGCTTGGCGGCGGAGCCTGGCATATAGGGCTGGACCATGATGCCCACCACGCGCAAAACCTCGGCGGTGACATGGAGCACCGTTTCCATGCGCACTGGATCGGTTTTCTTGAGCGCCCAAGGTTCCTGGCCCGCAAAATACCGGTTGGCGTCGGCCACGACTTTCCAGATCACATCCAGCGCCTTGTTGATGGCCTGGACCTCATGGTGGCCACGGGCCTCGGCCAAAATGGCGTCAGCAGAGGCCAGAATCTCCTCATCCGCCGCGTTGAGCGCGCCCCTGACCGGCACCCTGCCCGCGCAATTCCTGGCGATCATCGACAGCGAGCGCTGCGCCAGATTGCCGAGATCGTTGGCGAGATCGGCGTTGATCCGGGCGACAATGGCCTCGTGATTGTAGTTGCCATCCTGGCCAAAGGGCACCTCGCGCATGAAGAAATAGCGCAGTTGATCAAGACCGTATTTGGCCACCAGATCAGCGGGGGCGATCACATTGCCCACGGATTTTGACATTTTCTCGCCGCGGTTGAACAAAAAGCCATGGCCGAATACTCTGCCCGGCACCGGCAAGCCAGCGCTCATCAGGAAGGCCGGCCAGTAGACCGCGTGAAAGCGCACAATATCCTTGCCGATAATGTGGACATTGGCCGGCCAGAAGCCATTGCGGGGGTGGCGCTCAGGCCAGCCGGTGGCGGAGAGGTAATTGGTGAGCGCGTCCACCCAGACATACATGATGTGACCAGGCGCATCCGGCACCGGAATGCCCCAGTCAAAAGTGGTGCGCGAGACCGACAAATCCTGCAAGCCACCTTTCACAAAGCTCAAGACCTCGTTGCGGCGCTCCGGCGGGCCGATATAGTCAGGTTGGTCAGCGTAATGTTTGAGCAGCCGGTCCTGATAGGCCGAGAGGCGGAAAAAATAACTCTCCTCCTCGACCCATTCCACCGGCGTTCCAGTTTTCACTGTAAACTTCTTGCCGTCGCGGTCCTCCAACTCGTCTTCGCCGTAAAAGGCTTCGTCGCGCACGGAATACCAGCCGGCGTATTTTGAGAGATAGATATCGCCATTGGCCTCCATGCGCCGCCACAGCTCTGTGACGGTCGCCTTGTGGCGGGCTTCTGTGGTGCGGATAAAATCATCGTTGGAGCAACCGAGTGTCGCCACCATCTGCTTGAACAAGGGTGCCATCTCATCGACAAATTCAGCAGCGGATTTGCCCAGCTTGGTGGCGGTCTGCTGAATTTTCTGGCCATGCTCGTCCGTGCCGGTGAGAAAGAACACGTCATAGCCGTCCAACCGCTTGAAACGGGCCAGCGCGTCGGTGGCCATGGCTTCATAGGCGTGGCCGATATGAGGGGGGCCGTTGGGATAGGAAATCGCCGTGGTGATGTAAAATTTTTCTGGTGTCATGGGTCTTCGCTTCGGTTGCAGGTCAGGCCTTCAGGGCCTCGTCTAGCAACAAAAGGGCATCGACGGCAGTCTGGCGGCGGTCGAGGTTTAGGGCATCGGCCTGCCGAAGGGAAGCGACGATCTCATCATGCGCCTTGGCCATCGCCTGCCCGCCCCCGGCAATCCCGGCATTGCGGGCTTTCTGCGCGGTCCACCCCACCAGCAAGTCGCAAAAAATCTCAAAATCACCCGCCATTTCGCGGCCCGCGAAGGTGGCGCCCAGTTCCACACAGCGGGCAGGGCTGAGCTTCGGGTTGGCCTCGAACTTGGCAAATGTGGCAGCGCCCTTGGAGCCAACCAGATCAAGCGCCCGGCCAGGGCTGCCATGGGAGAGTTCCGCGGCCAGTCGCAAATCTTCGGCGCTGGTTTTGGCAACAGGCGGCAACTCGCGCAAAACCCTCAACGTATTCTCGGTGCTGAGCGGTGACAGGGCGAGATGAATGCAGCGCGACCTGATGGTGCGCAGCAAGCTGCCTGGCCGGTGGCTGACCAGCAGAAACACGGAGCGCGCGGGCGGCTCCTCAATGATTTTCAAAAGCGCATTGGCCGATTCAGTGTTGAGTTCATCGGCTGAATCAACAATCGCCACCCGCCAGCCCCCTGCCCCCGCCGTGTGGGCAAAAAAGCTGGTGGCTTCGCGGGCATTGGCAACGGCGATTTCGGTCTTGATCTTGCTGCTCTTGGCCTTGGATTTTGGGTCAAAAGCCCGCTCGATCACCAGAAGATCAGGGTGAGCGCCAGCCGCGATATTGCGCGCAACACTGGCGGACTCATCCATATGAAGGTTGCTCTGATTTGGCTTCATCAAAAACCGCGCGAAACGATAAGCCAGCGTAGCCTTGCCGATGCCCTGCGGCCCGGACAAGAGCCAGGCATGATGCAGCTTGCCCGATTGGTGGGCTCGAAAAAGTTTCTCCTCAGCAGCTTCATGCCCATAAAGTGAAAAACGGCGGCGGGGATGCCAGGCGACATCGCGGGGATCGACAGAGTCCTCAGCCATGGCCCAAAGCTTGGTTCACAAGTTTGAGGACATTCGCTGAGATATCAGCAATGCTGGCATTGGCGTCCACGACACGGCAGCGCTTTGGGTTATTGCGGGCGATCTCCAGAAACCCCGCCCTGAGCCGCTGGTGGAATTCCAGTCCTTTCCGCTCATAGCGGTCCTCGACTTCG
>JANOTU010000234.1:0-3873 GCA_031416515.1 Hyphomicrobiales bacterium | reverse complement strand
ACAAAAACAGCACCGACATGATCGCCATCAGCTCCACCGCCGCCACCGATTTCATCTCCCGCCTGACGCCTGAGCAGCGCGCCAGCCTCGCCACCCATATCCGCTCCCGCGCCAGGGGAGGACGGAAGAAGACCCCTTCGCCGTAACGTCCCTCATCCTGAGGGGCCAGCGCTCCTGCGCGAGCCTCGAAGGACTGGTCGTTCAGTGCTCGCACTTCAAGTTTAAAACGCGAAGCACGGCGTGCATCCGCGCACACACTTTTCTCAAACCCAGAGAATTCACGCGTCTTTCGCCCGTCGCGCCTGTGGCGATCCAGGTGTTCTTGGCCTCGCGGCCTTGTCGGGACTGGGCGACGTCGACGCCAACAGTCTGGCAAAGAGCGGCTTTTCCTGGCTGGCAGGCGGAACCCCGTATTGGGCTTTTTTCGCACGGAGCATGTCACCTGGCTTTGCATCGGTTTCGCCAGGAATGAACACGTTGCCGTCATTCTCCGGTGCATCCCAGCTTGACCGTGGCCAGTCCTCCAAATATTTCGTGTCAGTTTGGCGCCAGTTCACAGAATGGGCACGAGCCGCGCGATGAGGTAGACTGAAATCATGTCCGCACCGCCCAACGTGATCGAAGTTCGCCTCAAGACTGTGGAGCAACTCTTCAATTCACTTGATCCCTCGCCATTCCACGAGCGTGATCTCGATGATGAGGCTGAGCGCTACATTGTTGGCTGTGCGAGAGAAATCAAAGGATCAGGGCCGCTGCAGCTGGTTGTCACCCTCTCGGACGTGGCGCATAATGCTGGAGCTGTTCAACGTATACCAGAAACCGTTCACAATTACTTTAGCTATCGGGCCATTCAGAGCCAGCAGGAAATCCGCGAACTTCTGCGCATCGGTTGGCGTTCTCTTGCAATTGGTCTCGCCGTATTGGCACTGTGTTTTGTGGCAATTCATTACCTGGAACTTGCTGCGAACCAGACAACCATTGGAAGACTGGCCGAACAGAGCCTTCTTATTCTTGGCTGGGTAGCCAACTGGCGGCCCTTGGAGATATTCCTTTATGACTGGTGGCCAATCAGGCGGCGCCTCGTATTGCTCAGGCGTCTTGCAGCAATGCCGGTCGAAGTCCGCGCGATTTCCGGCTCTGCCGTTTGACTGTTGCGCGAATGAGGTAAGAGGACACCCAACAATAGTTGAATCGCTTGCGCGACATGTTGGCGCCTTGCTGCCTGGGAGCGCGGGCGTCTCGCCCGCCCTTTGAACCAAGGGCGGGCGAGACGCTTGCGCTCGTGCGTCTGTAATGTTGCTTTGTCAGGAGGTGAAAGTCCATAGGCTCATAACCTGAAGGTCACAGGTTCAAATCCTACTCCCGCAACCAAATTACCTAACCATTCCAAATGGTTGGAATCCGACAAAAACACTTGTGCATAGAGGCGCACGTTTTACCTCAACGCCACCTCAACGTTTACCGAGTCCCCCCCTGCAAAGCGGGGGTATTTTGTGTTTTTGGATGGTGTCCAGCCGCCAGGATCATCCCACATCCCGGACCACAAGATCAACCGGATCGATGACCTGTTGCCTTGGAACGCACACTGACCGCGGTCAGCCCAGGCGCTTACCGTTATGCGACGTGCCAAGATACGCTTCGGACCGGCACTGCCCGGCTGTTCACAAAACGTCACTTACAATTTTGGCTGTGATCCTGTATCAGGCAGCATGATCATGATCAGTCAACCCGGCAAGCGGCGTGCTGCAATGCGGGGCAGCCATGGATACTGACCCGCCGTCCCGTTCCGATGACCGACCGCCAACGGCGCCCGATACCGGTTCCTCTGCCAATGATGGCGGGGACGCCAGTAGCAGCGGTGTATCGGATTCCGATCCCAAGAGCCGAAGATGGGCCCGCAATGCGCCGCCGCCCAGAAAGAAGCTGTCACAGATCCTTGACGAACTGGCCAGCGCGCCGGAGCGGGACCGGATATCGGTCGCCGAACTTGTAAAGGTCATGGACGCCCGGGCTTTCGGGGCGCTTTTGCTGATTTTCGCGTTGCCGAATGTGCTGCCGACCCCGCCGGGAACATCGGGGATATTAGGCCTGCCGCTGCTTTACCTTTCCGCGCAGATGATGCTGGGGCAATTGCCCTGGTTGCCACCCTTTATCGCAAAGCGCTCGGTGGCGCGCGAGGATTTCGCGCGGCTCGTCACACGGGTCACGCCGCTGCTGGCGCGGGCCGAAAAGCTTTTGAGCCCGCGGCTTGCCGCACTCAGCTCCTCCACGGCCGAACGGCTAATCGGCGGGGTCTGCCTGATCCTCGCCATTGTTCTGGTGCTGCCAATTCCGCTTGGCAACATGCTGCCCGCTTTTGCACTCTGCCTGATTTCCCTGGGCATTCTGGAGCGCGACGGCGTCTGGATCACCGCGGGCGTGGCTACCGCAGGTGTCGCACTCCTGATCGTTTATGGCGTCGTCTATGCGCTTATCAAGGTGGCGGTCTTCGTCATCCTCAATGCATTCTGAGGGCTGTGTTGCCCCTGAACCCGAAAACCGGAACCCCTTGCCATGATTTTTGAATGGATGTCCGATCCCGCAGCCTAGGCCGGTCTTGCGACGCTGATTGTCCTGGAGATCGTGTTTGGCATCGACAATCTCGTCTTCATCGCAATTCTGGCCGACAAGCTGCCGCCGCATCAACGTGACAAGGCCCGCATGATCGGGCTGTCGCTGGCGCTTGTCATGCGGCTTGGCCTGCTGGCCTCGGTCGCCTGGATCGTCTCACTGACCGAACCTCTGTTCACGATTTTCATGCATCCCTTTTCTTGGCGCGATCTGATCCTGATTTTCGGCGGTCTGTTCCTGCTGTTCAAGGGAACGATGGAACTGCATGAGCGGCTTGAGGGCCACACCGCCCACAAGGAAACCAACCCGGTCCATGCCGTGCTCTGGCAGGCGATCGTGCAGATCGTGGTGCTGGATGCCGTCTTTTCTCTGGACAGCGTGATCACAGCGGTCGGCATGGTGGACCATCTGTCGATCATGATGATTGCAGTCATCATCGCGGTGGGGGTCATGGCGCTGTCGGCCAAGCCGCTGATGATCTTCGTGTCAAAGCATCCGACAGTGGTGATCCTGTGCCTTGGCTTCCTGATGATGATCGGCTTCTCGGTGCTGATTGAGATGCTGAACCAGCTCGGTCGAAAGAACCGCGAGCGGTTTGTCACTACGGGTGACCTGCGCGACCGGACCGCCGAGGCTGTGCTGCGCCTGTTGGGAAGCAAGCAAGGCGCCATCGAACTGGGCGGCACGGGCGATCTGATCGCCGAGCATGTCGCTGCCAACGAGCTGTTCGGGCGACGTCGATCATGACCCCGCGCACTGAAATCGACTGAATCGACCTTGACGCAAGCGAGGCGACGCTTCAGGCCCAGATTTTGGAGCAGGGCCATTCGCGGTTCCTGCTCGGGCGTGGCAGTCTTGACAACTTTGTTGGCGTGGCGCTGGCCAAAGACTTGATGCGCGACTTGCTTCAGGGCGGGAAAGTCAATCTGGAACGCTCCCTGCGACAGCCACTTGTTGTGCATGAAAGCGTTCCGGCGTTGCGTCTGATGGAGCAGTTGCGCCGCTCCAAGGTCCAGATGGCCGTGATCGTGGATGAGTTTGGCTCACTGGAAGGCATTGCGACGCCGACCGACATCCTGGAAGCGATTGCGGGTGAGTTTCCCGACGAGGATGAAGACCTTGTTGTCACTGAGCAGGCTGCCGACGGGTCTTGGCTTGTCGATGGCTGGATCGACATCCGCCGCGCCTCGAACCTGCTCGAAGTGGATCTCGAAGACGAGACCGACCGGTATTCGACGCTGGCCGGTTACATCCTGTGGCAGC
>JANOTU010000233.1:0-1879 GCA_031416515.1 Hyphomicrobiales bacterium | reverse complement strand
AGGGCGGTGTCCTGGGGGCTGTGCTCAGTGGCAGAGTCGGTCCAGTCGGTGAGCAGGGCGAAGTAAAGTTCGCCCGAAGCGTTGGCGAGATAATGGACTTCCAGGCGGTCCACCAGTTCCTCGATGTCGGGATGCGAGGTGAGCAATGCGGGGATGGTCACAAGGGTGCGAAATTCCGCTGGCACGCCGTCGCGAAAAGCCAGGCCCGGCAGAACCACCGGGCGCAAAAACTGCCCGGCGGCGTAATTCACCATGGCCATGCCGGTGTCGAATGCGGGCCAGGCGGCAAGCGCTGCCAGCAACACCAGCGCCGGCCACCACACACCGGCGGCCACCAGCGGCCAGAGGCCAACCGCCAGCACCAGCAGCGCTATGCCAGCCATGCTCCCCAGATAACCGGCAAGACCGGAGGCGCGCGCCATGTCGCCAATGCGGCGGCGCAGTGTTGGCTGGTAGCCCAAGGCCTGCTCGAAAGCCCAGCGGCCCTCGCCCACAATGAAATAGCCTGGATCAAGCTCTCCTGCCCTTTCCAGCGCCAACCCGGCAATCTCCAGTTCGCTGGACTTTGAGTGCTGCGCCAAATCCTCAATGGCGCTGCGGTAATCGTTGCGGGTGCGAAAATCCATGTCGCTGTAGCGCTGATTGCCGCGCAGCACCCGGTCCACGAGGCTGACGCTGTCGAACCATTCCTCCCAGTTGTAATCGGAGATAAAACGCAAGCTGGTGACGAGATTGCGCATGGTGACATTGGCGGCGGCCTGGCGGTGGTGTTCTTCGTTGACAGCGCTGTCATAGTCATAGCCAAGCGCCTGAAGTTTGCCGCGCAGCCAATCAATGGCGGCGCTGTCAACTGAGTGGTCGCGGAGTCTTTTGAGAAGCTGCACCGCGAAAGACAACTCCACATGCTCGACCGCGCCCTCCGGCATCGCCGCATCCAGATCAACCAGCGCAGGCCTGTCGCCCTGCAAGTGGTCTGCGGCCTTGTCCGCAGCTTCGCGCGCCCGCCGCGCCGCGACCGTGCGCAAGGATACCCGGGTGAGGTTTTCGAGCAACACCAGACGCAGGCTGATCGCCGCCGCCCACACCTCGCCAATGGTGAGCGGCGTTATCTCCTGATAGGCATTGACGAAGGCGGTGAGCGCTTTCGGATCAAAGCGGCTGTCGGTGTGGGCCACATAAGCCCAGGCGATGCCGAAGATCTGCGGATGACCGGCGAGGGGACCGGAGGCGATTTTGGGAAGCTGCCGGTAGTAGCCTTGCGGCAGGTCAGAGGTGGCCTGGCGCACATGCTCTTCAATGAGATGATAATTGTCAATCAGCCATTCCGAGGCGGGCGTGATCGCCTTGTCAGCGGCAACTGCGGCGCACAATTCTCTATAAGCGTCTACCAGCGCTGCCGCATTGTCGCGCAGACGCCGCACCACGGAATAGACCTTGATCGGCGCCTGCGACAGCGTTTGCGATCGGCCCAAGCTGTGAGCGTGCTCGCGGAAGCGTTCAGTTCCGAATAATTCGGCTCTGACGGGCTGGCTATTGTCCCAGGGGGATTGCTCCTTTTGAAACAGCCGCCCAAGCAAAGCCCGCATAGTGATGTTCTCTCCGCTGTTACAGTCATGCGTAACGCCTGAAAGGGTGGAAAGTTCCTTGCGTCCTGGATAGGGGTCGGGAAGAACTTTCGCCTCCCCGCCCTCCGAACCGTACGGGCGGTTTTCCCGCATACGGCTCTCCAGTTGGTGGTTTCCTCATCGGGGGTGTCTCGCAGTTTTCCAAGCTGTGTGTAACGCGAACAGCCCGGCTTGTGCGAAGTATGCATTTGGCCATCGTCTATGGTCTGCCGGACAGAGACCAAACGCGGGGCGCTTTTCCTGCTTGCGCAGAA
>JANOTU010000232.1:0-12094 GCA_031416515.1 Hyphomicrobiales bacterium | reverse complement strand
CTGGCCGACAAAATGCAGCAGCGACTGATGTTTGGCTGCAACCCGCGATGGGGCCACCATTGCCGCCATGGGTTCAACGTGTCTGCGCTCGCCCGGCATCAACAGCCCCGTGCAATAATCCGTCAGCGGCTGGACCCGGTCAGCATGGCCGAATGCCTCGGCCAGCGATCCCACATAGTCATCCAAACGCGTCTCGGCCGAATCAACCCTGCTTCCCATGCCCGCCACCATTTGCTATTGAGTCGAATCACCAGCATAGCTGAGTCGGACTCAATGCGAATCTGGGAAATTTTGTGACTCAGTAGAATTAAGTGCTGCGTTTCCGTCTGCCGGAGGCCAGACACGCAAGCGTTTTCCTGGGAGCGCGGACGAGACGCCCGCGCTCCCAGACAGCAAGACGGCTAAATGTTGCGCAAGCGATTCAATTATTGTTGGGCGTCGCCTAACGCAAAGAGCCAATCAGGTAAAGAAGTGCCTGTCACCGAATTCCTCGAAGGGGCGTGGAGCTGGACTCGTTGCGCCAGTCCTTCGAGGCTCGCAAGGGCTCGCGCCTCAGGATGAGGTAAGTTGGGGTCTCCTCAACTTGATTCGTTTATTGTTCTGGCTGTTCCAAGGCTGATCAGCTTCGTTAGCGGGTTATGGCCGAGGCCGGGTTCATTGTTGCAGGACGCAGCCATGTCCCGCCTGCGGCGCGGCATGGCTGGAATGCGTGAATGCCGTATTAACAATCTATGTTTCCGGCTTGAGGAAGACACTCAAGACAGTGTCGAGAGACAGATGACAAATCAGGGCGGTGTATCTATACTTCCAGCCGTGCGCAAAAGGAGAAGGTTGCATGACCGAGGCCGTCATTGCCGGATTTGTCCGGTCGCCATTCCACTTCGCCAACAAGGGCGCGCTCGCCGGAACCAGGCCTGATGATCTTGCGGCGGCCGTGGTGAGAGGCCTGATCGACCGGACAGGCGTCAAAGTGGAGGACATCGAGGACGTCCTTGTGGGCTGCGCCTTTCCCGAAGGTGAGCAGGGCCTGAACGTGGCGCGGCTGATTTCGTTTATCGCAGGCGTTCCGCACAGCGCGGGTGCTGCGACAATCAACCGGTTCTGCGGGTCGTCAATGCAGGCAATCCATTCCGCCGCCGGCGCCATCGCGCTGGGCGCGGGCGATGTTTTCATTTGCGCCGGGATCGAAAGCATGAGCCGCGTGCCCATGATGGGATTTAACCCGATGCCCAACCCGGATTTGGCTGAGAAGATGCCGGGCGCCTACGTGTCGATGGGGATCACGGCGGAAAATCTGGCGAAGAAATATGGCATCGCGCGGGACGCGCAGGAGGAATTCGCGGTTGCCAGCCACGCCAAAGCAGCCAAGGCGCGTGAATCGGGCAAGTTCAACGATGAGATTGTCGCCTTGCCTGCGGCCAGAGACGATGGATGCATCAGGCCCGATGCAACTCTTGCGGCGCTGGCCGGGCTGAAACCGGCGTTTGACCAGAATGGCGTGGTGACAGCGGGCACGTCCTCGCCGCTCACGGATGGCGCGGCTGCCTGCCTTGTTGTGTCATCGGACTACGCGAAAAAGCACAAGTTGCCCGTGCTGGCGAAAATCAGGAGCATCGCCATTGCCGGATGCTCGCCCGATATCATGGGCATCGGACCGGTGGCGGCAACGCGAAAGGCCCTGGACCGCGCGGGGCTTTCGATCAACGACATTGACATCATCGAGATGAACGAGGCCTTCGCGGCGCAAGCCATGGCCTGCCTGCGCGATCTCAATGCGGACATGTCGCGCGTCAACATTGACGGCGGCGCGCTGGCCATCGGACATCCACTCGGCGCGACAGGCGCGCGCATCACCGGGAAGGCCGCCGCGATGCTGAAGCGGGAGAAGAAGAAATACGCCCTCGCGACGCAATGCATTGGCGGGGGACAGGGGATCGCGACCATTCTCGAGGTGGCCTGATGGCAATTTCCAGGGTTTGCGTCATCGGCGCGGGCGTGATGGGAAGTGGAATCGCGGCGCAGGTCGCGAATGCCGGCGTGGCAGTGGTGCTCCTGGATATTATCCCTCCAGGCGCGTCTGACCGCAATGTACTGGCCAAGGCAGCGCTGGAACGGTTGCAGAAGACAGAGCCCGCGCCGCTGATGTCAAAGGCGGCGCTGAAGTTGATCGAAATCGGCAATGTCGAGGATGATCTCGCCAGGCTTGCGGCGTGTGACTGGATCATTGAGGCGGTCACAGAAAAGCTCGAGGCCAAGCAGGCGCTCTATAAAAAAATTGAATCATTCCGCATGGATGGCTCTGTTATCTCGTCTAACACGTCAACCCTGCCGCTGCACGTGCTGATGGCAGGCATGCCTGCTTCGATGAAGCAGGATTTCTGCATCACGCATTTCTTCAACCCGCCGCGCTACATGCGTTTGCTGGAAATAGTGGCCGGGCCGGAGACGCGGGCCGAGGCCGTTGCCGCCGTGGCTGAGTTCTCCGACTTGAAACTCGGCAAGGTGGTCGTGAGAGCGAAGGACACGCCGGGCTTCATCGCCAATCGCATTGGCGTTTTCTGGATCCAATGCGCAGTCAATGCGGCGCGCGGCCTGGGACTGACCGTCGAAGAAGCGGATGCAGTCATGGGCAAGCCATGCGGCTTCCCAAAGTCCGGCGTATTCGATCTGCTCGACATCGTCGGGCTGGACTTGCAACCGCATATCGATGCGTCGCTGCGCTTTGCATTGCCGAAGACAGATGCCTACGTGCAGATGCCCGCTGATTTTCCCTTGCTTGCGAGGTTGATTGCAGAAGGTTCCACCGGGCGGAAAGGCAAAGGCGGTTTCTACCGGCTCAACCGCGCAGGCGGCAAAAAAGAAAAACAGGTCATTGACCTCAAGACCGGCGAATACCGCGCTGTCAACACTGTGTCTTTCGAGTCCGTCGATGCCGCCAAAGGAGGGTTGCGCGCGCTGGTCTCGCATCCTGATCGCGGCGGGCAGTTAGCCTGGAAGGTTTTGTCGCAGACATTGCGCTATGCGGCTTCGCTTGTGCCTGGCATTGCCGAGGATATCGCCGACGTTGACCTTGCAATGCGCACTGGCTTCAACTGGAAGCGCGGGCCGTTCGAGATGATCGATCAGCTTGGCGCAACGTGGTTCGCCGAGATGCTCGCGGGCGAGAATATGACCGTGCCGCCACTGGTGAACGAGGCGGCACTTCAGAACGGGTTCTATAAAGGCAATCAACAGCTCGCGGCAAGCGGCGGATACAAGCCCGTGCCGCGGCCTCCGGGGGCGCTGCTCTTGTCCGACATCAGGGCGCAGTCGCAGCCATTGGCCAAAAATGCTTCGGCAAGCCTGTGGGACATCGGCGATGGCGTGGCCTGCCTCGAGTTCCACAGCAAGATGAACGCGATTGATCCCGATACCATGACCATGGCCGCGAAGGCCATCGAGATCGTGTCCAGCGGGATGACTGCGCTGGTCATCCATAACGAGGCTGATAATTTTTCTGTCGGCGCAAATCTGGGACTGGCGCTGTTTGCGGCGAATCTCGGCATGTGGCCTGTCCTGGAGGAACTGGTGAGGCAAGGCCAGGCGGTGATGAAGGCCATCAAATTCGCGCCCTTCCCGGTCGTCGCTGCGCCCACTGGCCTGGCGCTGGGCGGCGGCTGCGAGTTCATCCTGCACTGCGCAGCCGTGCAGGCCCATGCGGAACTATACATGGGCCTCGTGGAGGTGGGCGTCGGCATTATCCCGGGATGGGGAGGGTGCAAGGAGATGCTGATCCGCAAGCAGGGCGCGGTGAAAGGACCAATGCCCGCGGTGATGGGCGCGTTCGAGCAGATTTCTCTGGCGAAGGTTTCAAAGTCGGCGGCCGATGCCAGGGATTTGGGGTACCTGCGCGAGAGCGATGGCATTACGATGAACAAGGACCGGTTGCTGGCCGATGCCAAGGCGAGGGCGTTGAAGCTGGCCGAAGGCTACAAGCCACCGCAGCCCGTCGATTTGCGGCTGCCGGGCACCACGGGCCTGGCCGCCTTGCGGATGGCGATCCAGTCCTACGCGCAGCAGGGACTGGCGCTGCCGCATGACGTGACAGTGTCGACACATCTGGCCAAGGTTCTCTCGGGCGACGGCGCGGACATGACGAAGGTGGTGAGCGAGGACCGCGTGATGGAGCTTGAGAAGCAGGAATTCATGAAACTTGTGAAGCTGGAGGCGACGCTGTCGCGGATGGAAGCGATGCTCGCGACCGGAAAGCCTTTGAGGAACTGATCCATGCATAGGTACAAGGCGCCCATCCGGGACATGCAGTTCGTGCTTTTCGACATTGTCAAAGTGCAGGAGCAAGGCAATACGCTGCCGTCCTATGCGGATGCCACACCCGATCTCATTTCCGCGGTCCTCGAAGAAGCCGGGAAGTTTTGCGCCAACGAGTTGCAGCCAATCAACCGCGTGGGCGATGAAGCAGGGTGCAGTTATGAAAATGGCATTGTGCGCACGGCTCCTGGCTTCAAGCAGGCTTACGACAAGTTCGTGGAAGGCGGATGGCCGGGACTGAACTGCGATCCGGCTTATGGCGGGCAGGGACTGATCACGCCTGTCAACTTCCTGGTTGACGAAATGATTTCGTCCGCCAATCTGTCGTTCGGATTGTTTCCGGGCCTGACGCATGGCGCCTACTCCGCATTGGCGGCGCATGGGACAGAGGACCAGAAGAAGATGTATCTGCCGAAGATGGCGCAGGGCGTGTGGTCAGGGACGATGAACCTGACTGAGCCACAATGCGGCACTGATCTTGGGCTTCTCAAGACGCGCGCTGAACCGCAGGAGGATGGTTCCTGCAAGCTGCATGGCACCAAGATTTTCATCTCGGCCGGCGAGCACGATCTTACCGAGAACATCATTCACCTGGTTCTGGCGCGGCTGCCGGATGCGCCCACAGGCGTGAAAGGCGTCTCGCTCTTCGTCTGCCCCAAATTCCTGGTGAAGCCCGATGGATCGCTGGGCGAACGCAATGCCGTCTCCTGCGGCTCTCTCGAGAAGAAGATGGGCATCAAGGCGTCTCCTACATGTGTGATGAATTATGATGGCGCCAGGGCCTGGATGGTCGGTCAGCCCAACAAGGGTCTTTCCGCCATGTTTACCATGATGAATCGCGAACGGCTGATGGTCGGCGTGCAGGGCCTTGGCGTCGCAGAGGCAGCCTACCAGGGTGCCGTCGCATATGCGAAGTCGCGGCTGCAGATGCGGTCGGTCGCAGGCATAAAGCATCCAGACAAGCCGGCAGATCCGATTATCGTCCACCCGGATGTGCGGCGCATGCTGCTTCGCACAAGGGCGATGACAGAGGGCTGCCGCGCATTGGCCTTGTGGATCGGGCAGGAATTCGACATCTCATTGCTGCATCCGGATATGGAGCGCCGGAAACAAGCCGACGACCTTGTGCAACTGATGACGCCAATCGTGAAAGCGATGCTGACTGACGCAGGGTTTGCCGCGGCAAATGACGCAGTCCAGGTTCATGGCGGACACGGCTACATCCGCGAATGGGGGATGGAGCAACTGGTGCGTGATGTGCGCATCACGCAGATTTATGAAGGCACGAACGGCATCCAGGCGCTTGATCTCGTAGGCCGCAAGTTGCCGGCCGGCATGGGCCGGATGGCGCGGCGGTTCTTCCACCCCTTGCAGAGATATATTGACAAGCGCATGGCCAATCCCTTCACGGCGCAGGCCATCGGGCCGCTGGCGAAGGCGTTCGGCCGGTTGCAGCAGACGACCCTGTGGCTGGGCAAAGCCGGACTATCCAATCCAGAAGAGGGGGCAGCTGCCGCTACAGACTATCTGCGGATGTTCGGGCTTGTCGCCATCGGCTTCATGTGGGCGCGGATGGCGGAAAAGGCGTTCAAACTGCGGATGGCCAGGGCGGATCCGTTCTACGACGCCAAAATTCATACAGCGACCTTCTACATGACTAAAATTCTGCCCGAGACCGGCAGCCTGATGGCTTCGATCATGGCGGGTGCTGCGCCCGTGATGGGGATGAAGGAAGACGCTTTTTGATGATATGGTCCGTTTTGCCGCAATCTTGCGTTAGGCTTTCGGGTGTACAATCGCGGCGAACGAGGTGAAGCGCATGGCCGCCAACCGGGACAAATTCCCGATCAACGAACCGTTCTACCAGTGGTCGGTGCGGGCGTTTTCGGTCGTTCACAAGCGCGTGGGCATGAAGATCGCCGTGCATGCCGGGGATAACGTCCTAGAAAAGGGGCAAATTTTCCTCTTCAACCACTTCGCCCGATTTGAAACGCTGGTTCCGCAATACTTCATTTACCAGGCCACCGGCGCCTATTGCCGCTGCGTGGCGGCGCATGAACTTTTCAATTCGAGCGAACGCTTCGCCAAGGTGTTGTGGGGCGTTGGAGCGGTGCCCGACACGCATCCGGGACTACTTGCGTTTCTCGCCGCCGAGATCCTGCGCGGACAGAAGGTGATTTTCTTCCCTGAAGGATCAATGATGAAGGATCGCAGCATCGCTGCGCCGCCGCATGAGGGTTTGCTCAACTCATTCAAGACGCGCAGTGGCCATCGTCAGGGTGCCGCAGCTCTCGCCGTCGTGCTCGAGCTTTTCAAGAAACGCATTCTTTCGGTGGCCGAAGCTGGCGAAGCGGACAGGCTGGATCGCTGGGTTGCGGCACTCGGCCTTGGCGACCGGGACGCGCTGATTGCGGCAGCGCGCAAGCCGACACTGACTGTGCCGTCCAACATCACCTTTCACCCGATCCATCGCGGCGACAATTTCCTCATGAAGGCGGCGGACCTGCTCAAATTCGATTTAGGCCGTCAGGGTCGCGAAGAATTGATGGTTGAAGGCAACCTGATCCTGCGCAACACCGACATGGACATCCGCTTTGGCAACCTGATTCATTCCGATATCGCCTGGAACGCCGCAGACCGCATGGTTCTGGCGCGCGCCTTCGAGCAGATCGACAGCCTGGATGACCTCTTCGGGCTCAAGGACAAGGCTGACCGCTGGATCGACATGCTGGCGGTGTCCGGCGTGAAACGCGCGACGCGGCGCCTGCGCGATCTTTGCATGGTCGAGATGTACGCCAACGTGACTCTCAACATCAGCCATCTCGCGGCGCGGCTCTTGATCCGCCTCGCCGCCCAGGGCGAAACACGTGTTGAAAAGTCCGGATTCCATGCTCTGCTTTATGCGGTCATCAAGCTTGTGCAAAAAACTGAAGGCTTGCATCCGCACCGGACGTTGACTGATCCCAATCACTACGGCGCATTGCCGGGAAAAGCCTGCGCCGCGCTTGAAGAGTTCTATGCCACGGCTGCGGAAGCAGGCCTGGTCAAGGTCGGCGCCATGCAGATAACACTGCTGCCGGCACTGCTTGCGGGAACAGCCGAAGGCGATCCAAGGCTTGCCAATGTGGTTCGGGTTTATGCCAATGAAATCGAGTCGCTGACAGGTGTGCTGCGCATTGTCGAGCATGCCGTGCCGCTGTCAGGTTCCGCTTTGGCCCTGGCGCTTTTTGATGACGAATTGCGTTTGCATGAATGCGATCTTGCCTCCATGCCGGCGGCGCCAGACTTGCGCGAGCCGGAAAAGCGGGACGGACGCGCGTTTTTGTTGATGCCAGAGACTGTTTCCAGGGCCGGCGTCGTGCTGGTGCATGGATTCCTTGCCTCACCCGCAGAAGTCCGCGCCTTTGGTGACCGGCTTGCGTCGAAAGGGCATCCGGTGCTGGGCGTGCGGTTGAAGGGACACGGCACATCGCCACATGACTTGCGGCTGCGAAGCTATTCCGATTGGCAAAGCTCCGTCACCCGCGGTTATGAAATCATGGCGCTGCTTTCTCAAGAGGTCCTGGTCGTCGGCTTTGCGACTGGCGCATCGCTGGCGCTCCTGCTCGCCGCGGAACGACCAAATCAGCTGGCCTTCGTCGCGGCGGTCTCGGCCCCTGTCGCGTTCAAGCTTGCAAGCGTCAGGTACGCGCCGTTGTTGAACCGGATCAACAAATTGAGCCAATGGGTCTATGTCCAGAATGGCATCAGGCCGTATCACGAAGCGGACCCCGAGCATCCTGATATTGAGTATCGCAATATGCCGGTGCAAGCCCTGGTGGAGCTGCGGAAAGTGGCCGATCTGCTGTTGCAGCGCCTGGAGGACGTGGTTTGCCCGGTCATGATCGTGCAGGGTTCAGACGATCCGGTTGTCGATCCTTCGAGTTCTGAGGTCATCAAGTCGCGCATCCGTTCATCGGAAAAGAACCTTCACACGGTTATTTCAGAACGGCACGGCATCCTGCATGATGATGTTGGCGGCGCGCAGGATTTGATCCTGGAACGGCTCGGCGCGTTTGCGATAACCCAACCTGCGGCCAGCCCGCGTCAGCCTGGCTTGATTCCGCGGATCAAGTCGAGCCTTGCAGACCTCTTGCCGAATCGACGCGGCGTCCCAGTGCGCGCCGACCGCGGTTAACGGGTCTGCCGTTGGGCGACAGCAAGCATTCGACAGGGTGGCAGCGGGACAGGGCTATTCTGTAAACAGTGTCAAGCACCTCAAGCCGCATCATTTTTTCAATCTTTTGGTACAAGAGCAGTGCGGCATACACTCACTTCCTCACCCTGAGGAGCGAGCCCGTAGCTACGGCGATCACACTTCAGGATGAGGGTTGGGTGGACCGAAGAATTGTGACTGATCCGTTGACCTGCGCGCAGTTTACTGAATCGCCTTGGCAGCGGGACAGCAGTAGAGCCTCGACCAGAAACAGCGCTGTGGTCGTCTCAGGTTTCCTGGGGTTCTGTCCGCGTTTCAAGACACGCTTGTAATCCCGCTTGAAGCGTGTGGATTGAATGATTTTTCGCATTAAGGACCGGCGGGATAATAAGTGCTTCAAGTCAGTTTTCAATTTCCGTAATCCTCACCCTGAGGAGTGAGTCCGTAGCTATACTCATCCACGCCACAGGCTATGATTTGGGCGCCGCACAACAATCACTGGCAGAAGCAACAAAAATCCGGGCAAGAAAGGCAGGAAGTTTCAACACAAAGTCACAAAGTCCACGAAGAAGGCAAAAAGAATCAGGGAGCCCCCCCTTGGGCCGCAGGTGCGGCAGTTATGCTTTGTGTTTCTTTGTGGCCTTGGTGCCTTTGTGTTGAATTCTTCCTTTCGTCGGAGCAATGAACCGGTTTGAACAGAGGGGACACTACCCTTCGTTGCAAATCATGGTCTGTGGCGTCGATGAGTATACGTCTCGAAGGGGCGCCGAGCGGGACTCGTTGCGCCAGTCCTTCGAGGCTCGCAAGGGCTCGCACCTCAGGATGAGGTAGGTTGGGGTCTCCTCAACTTGATTCGTTTATTGTTCTACCTGTCCTGAGGCCGATCAATCGTTCAAATCAGCCATGAGTTTCTTGACGCTTTTGAATTTTTTCGCGGACCGACGATAGTCAGCATCTTTCAACTCTCGCATCGCCGCGAGTGTTTCTTCGTTGGGAACTTTCAGCTCAAGGGGAATGCCGCGATGCCAAACGGACTGGGTGTAGAACAGCGTGATTGCCGTGGTTGCATTCATGTCCAAGCCTGCGAGTATCTCATCCGCCTGGCGTTTGAGGCGGGGTTCCATGCGGGCTTGAACGGTTACGGTTTTTGTCGTGATCAAAATCTATGCAGGTACGATTGAACTACACATACAAGGTGACGCAACTCACCCCCCCGTCACACTCATATGCCTTGCAACCGCTGGCTTGTTGTGGCGGCGGTCGATGATGAAGTCGTGGCCTTTGGGTTTGCGGGTTATGGCTTCGTCGATGGCATTGGCCAAAAATTCGTTGCCTTCCGAGGCGCGCAAGGGGGAGCGGAGGTCGGCGGCGTCTTCTTGTCCCAAGCACATATAAAGCGTGCCGGTGCAGGTGAGCCTGACACGGTTGCAGCTTTCGCAGAAATTGTGGGTGAGGGGGGTGATGAAGCCCAGGCGGCCGCCGGTTTCCTTCACGCGCACATAACGAGCAGGGCCGCCGGTTTTGTATGGGATATCTTCAAGCGTGAAGTGGTTCATGAGCTGCGCGCGCACCATGGAGAGGGGGAGATATTGATCGGTGCGGTCGCCGTCGATGTCGCCCAGCGGCATGGTTTCAATCAGCGTCAGGTCCATGCCAGCCCCATGCGCCCAGCGGATCAATTCGGGGATTTCGGCGTCGTTGACGCCTTTCAGCGCCACCGCGTTGATCTTGATGGCAAGGCCTGCGGCTTGTGCTGCGGCGATGCCTTCTTTCACCTTGGCGAGATCGCCCCAGCGGGTGATGTGTTTGAATTTGTCGGGATCAAGCGTGTCCACCGAGACATTGATGCGGGCCACACCGTGCGCCACAAGCTGGCTCGCGTATTTCGCAAGCTGGCTGCCATTGGTGGTGAGGGTGAGTTCTTCCAGAGCGCCTGAGCGCAGGTGACGGCTCAGGCTTTCCACCAGCGACATGATGTTTTTGCGCACCAGCGGCTCGCCCCCGGTGAGGCGGATTTTACGCACGCCCTTTTCGATGAAGGTGGAGCAGAGGCGGTCCAGCTCCTCCAGCGACAGGAGACCGCGCTTGGGCAGAAACGTCATGTCCTCGGCCATGCAATAGACGCAGCGGAAATCGCAGCGGTCGGTGACCGACACGCGCAAGTAGGAGACATGGCGTCCGAAGGGATCAATCATCGCGCGGCTCTGGACCATGGGCTATATTTGGTCGCATAGTTCGCTTTGGTCAAGCAATTTGGAGAGAACCCTTGGAACGTCCAGCACTCGTCGATTACCGCAACAATGGCGCAAAACCCGCGCCGACATTTTCCGCTGAAGAGATGCAGCGGCGCCAGGACATGATCCGGGGCTGGATGGCCAAGTCCAATGTCGATGCCTGCCTGTTCACCTCCTATCATAACATCTGTTATCTCGGCGATTTTCTCTATTGTTATTTTGGCCGGAAATATGGGCTGGTGATCACCCAGAAGCAGGCGACCTCGGTGACGGCGGCGATTGACGGCGGCCAGCCGGGGCGGCGCAGTTTTGGCGACAATGTCACCTATACGGATTGGTCCAAGGACAATTACTTTGAGGCAGTGAAGGGGTTGACCAAGGGCTTGAAGCGCCTTGGCATCGAGTTTGACCATGTCAACATTGATTTCCGCAAGGTGCTTCAGGACGCCATGCCGGGCGTTGAATTCGTCGATGTCGCCGCAGCGGCGATGAAGCAGCGGATGATCAAGTCGAGCGAGGAGATTGAGCATATCACCAAGATGACCCGCATTGCGGACATGGGCGGGGCGGCAGTGGTGGAGGCGATCAAGGTGGGGGTGCCCGAGCATGAAGTGGCGCTGCATGCAACCGCCGCCATGGTGAGGGAGATCGCCAAGGTGTGGCCGCATGCCGAATTGATGGATACCTGGACATGGTTTCAATCCGGCATCAACACCGATGGCGCCCATAATCCGGTGACCAGCCGGAAAATTGAGCGCGGCGATATTCTCAGCCTCAACTGCTTCCCGATGGTGGCGGGATATTACGTGGCGCTGGAGCGGACGCTGTTTGCCGAGACAGCTTCGGATGAGCATTTGCGTTTGTGGGAGATCAATTGCCAAATTCATGATGCGGGCAAAAAGCTGCTGGTGCCGGGGGCTAAATGTTCTGATGTGGCGAAAACCTTGAACGCCATTTACGCCGGACATGATCTGCTGAAATACCGCACTTTCGGCTACGGCCATTCCTTTGGTGTGCTGTGCCACTATTATGGCCGCGAAGGCGGGCTGGAACTGCGCGAGGATTGCGACACGGTGCTCAGGCCCGGCATGGTGGTTTCCATGGAGCCAATGATGATGATCCCGGAAGGCCAGGCGGGCGCGGGGGGATACCGCGAGCATGACATTCTGGTGATCACGGAGGAGGGCAACCGGAATATCACGGGGTTTCCCTATGGGCCGGAGCATTTGATTGTGCCGTCATGAGGATTTTTCCTTCCCCCCCCTTCGCGGGGGAAGGTGGATCGCGCTCCCCTTTCTTTCTTGGGCGCGAGACGGATGAGGGGGCGGTTCAGCGAGTCCTATTGCCTGCAGGACTC
>JANOTU010000231.1:0-4552 GCA_031416515.1 Hyphomicrobiales bacterium | reverse complement strand
GCCAATGCCTGTGGGGTCCATGTTGTATTCGGCCGGGAGCACGACCGTCACCAGGATTGCGGCGGCCGAGGCGATGGCAATGAAGGTGGAGCGGAACAACTGCTTCGAGGTTGGCAGTTCGGCGCGTGTGGGCATATCTGTGTTATACATCTTCGTTGTCCTTGTTTTGTGTTCAGGAAATGAAATAGCCGGTGATTTGATAGCCGATCAGAACGAAACCTGCGGTCATCATCACCGTGTTGGCGGAATAGGCGTGACGCCAGAAGCTCTCGTTTCGGCGCCAGTAGCCCATGGCAATCAGGATGGCGGCGAGTGCCAGCAACTGGCCGACTTCCACGCCGACATTGAAGGCGAGAAGGTTCGGCACCAAGCCGTCAGAGGCAATGTCGTAGTCGAGGATCTTCGAAGACAGGCCGAAGCCGTGACAGAAACCGAAGATCAGGGTTGCGGCCTTGGTGTTGGGTTGGAAGCCGAACCACCGTTGGAACGCCCCCATATTGTCCATGGCCTTGTAGACCACCGACAGGCCGATGATTGCGTCGATGATATAGCTGTTGATGCCGATGTTGAAATAGACGCCGAGGAGCATCGTGGTGGAATGCCCAAGAGCAAACAGGCTCACATAAACGGCGATATGCTTCAGTTTGTAGAGGAAGAAGATCACGCCGAACAGGAACAGAATGTGATCATAACCCGTCACCATGTGCTTGGCGCCCAGATAGATGAACGGGATGATATTGATGCCGGAGATTTCCTGGATGTAGCCCTTGTCACCTTCGGCCACGGCGTGAGCCATCGCTTCGAACGACAGGACGGGCAGGAGTAAGAGCAGCGCCACCGCATGCTTGGTGACCGCAGCCCAAAGTGCCAGGTGCGGCGACTTGATAAGAGTCGTCATGTTTGAAATCCTGATGATGTTAAGAGAAAATGGCCGCAGAGACACGGCCGAATTGTCAAGCGAGCGCGATGAGCCTTGGCGGCCGCTCAAGCGGCTGCTCGTCGAAAGCCTTCGACGCTTTCAATGTGCTTCCCGACATCACGGGAGAAATAGACAGCTGATCGTGGACCTGGACGGGCAATATATTGCCAGGCACATGGTCGCTTGCATGGTGGCTCTTGCCATGGCCGTCAGTCTGCCCGGCGTCGTTCTGCGTGACATCATCGGACAGGACATTGGCGTCGTGGTCGTGACCATGGTCGTATGCAACGACACCATGCGAGACGACGCTAGTTGCGAAGCCGCCAGCTACCGGCGAAGCCAGCAAGGCCGCCAGAACAAGGACAAGAATGATTTGCAGCCGCTTGACCATCAAGACTCTCATGAACGCAGGCGGTTAACATATACTTTATGTCGAAATTGGGTCAAGTGTTCTGGGCGCAGGTCACACCATCCACCAAAAAGAAACTCGAAATACTCTGATTGGCACATGGATCGCGGGGCATGATCAAGCGAAGAGCAGCAACGTTGACGCGGCCAACGCATGGTCGGAAAACAATCCTTGTTGTCATCGAAACCCACGGTGGGCCAAGGCGATTTCACGGCGGTGTTTGCAACGACGCTTCTGGCGACAATCTGCATCAGACGGTTGTCAGAAGGTGCTGGCGAATGCAGGTGTTGTCCTCTGGATCTCCCAGCGGTGCCAGGAATATCCAATCGAATTCCAATCGATTGCTGAATTCGAAACGATAACCGGAGCCAAATCGGTTGCTGAGTGACGCTCATGTTTGAGGTGCGCGGCGTGTGCGATCCTTCGCCTGCGGCATTGGCGTTCATGGCGGCGGAATTTGGACTACCGACATTTCCGACGATTGAAGCGCTGCTCGATGTCCCCCTTGATACGGTGGTCATCGCCTCGCCTGATGCCTTGCATCATGAACAGGCGCTCATGGCTTTGCAGCGGGGCTTGCATGTATATTGCGAAAAGCCCTTGTGCTATGCTCCAGTCGACATTGATGAGCTGATTGCGGCGCGCCGGCAAGGTTCTGCAGGTGGGCTACATGAAGCGCTTTGATCCCAGTTGCGAAGCAGCGCTGACGTTCATGCCGGTGACGGCCAAGACGTTGCGCTATGTTTTTGTTGAAGTGAATGACCCCGATGCCTGGCCTTTCATCCGTCATCACAATTGGAGCCGCGCCGATGATGTTGCGCCGGAATTGAAATCGGCGCTGTTGCGCAAGCAGCAGGACCAAGTGGCGCGCGCGCTGCAAAAGCCCGTTGACGATCTCACCTATCGCGGTTTTGTGGGCAGCTATTGCTCAAGCCTTGTTCATGATGTGAACACGGTGCACGGCTTGCTTGAAGAGCTTCACTCCATAGGCCGCGAAACGGGGGCTGGCGCCAATTGCGGCTCCTGCCGCCCGGAAATTGCTGGCGTCATCCGCGAGTGCCGGACCTATGTTGAAGCAGCGGAGTGAATTGCCGGACAACTTCGGCGGTGAATTCCAAATCATTGATATGGGCGTCGATTTCGATGAGGCTGCGGTTGGGCGCTGCGATCCAGTTATAGCGGATGGCGTCAAACAGCGCCGCATCGGCCTGCTGGTCGTGAAAGGGCTTGCCCTCGGCATCAATGGCGGAGACGCCGCGCAAGGGCAGGAGGAAGCGCACCGGTCCCTCCATTTGGTTGAGCCTTGCCACAATCCATTCGCCGATGGCTTTGGCCTCAGCGGGCGTGGCGCGCATCAGGGTGACTTGCGGGTTGTGGATGTAGAAGCGCCGCCCCTCGAACTTCGCAGGCACGGTGTCGCGGGCACCAAAATTCACCATGTCGGTGGCTCCCACCGACGCCACATAGGGAATCCGTGTACGAATGATTGCGCCGAAGCGGTCTTCATTGCAGGCGAGAGTGCCGCCAACGAGATAGTCCGCCACCTCCGTCGTGGTGATGTCGATCACCGCTTGCAAAAGCTGTGAATCAACCAGCTTCTCCATGGCTCGCCCGCCCGTTCCGGTGGCGGCGAAGACGTAGCATTCATGGGTTTTCTCAATTATCTCGCGGATCTGCGTCACACAAGGCGTGGTGACGCCGAACATGGTCAGCCCCACGCCGGGCTTGTCAGCATTTTCCGCTGGCAACCGGTCGCGCACCATACCGGCAATGGCGTGCGCCGCATTGCCGATGATCTGCCGCGAGATTGCGTTGAGCCCAGCCACATCGGTCACCGAATACATCATGGCGATGTCGCTCGCGCCCACATAGGGAGCCACATTGCCAGACGCGGTAGTCGAGACCATGAGCTTCGGCAGCCCGATGGGCAGCACCCGCATGGCGGCGGTGACGATTGCCGTATTGCCCGAGCCGCCGAGGCCGAGGACGCCCGCCACATCATCGCGCGCCAGCAGCCACTCGGTGAGGGTGGCGGCCATGGCGGCCACCGCCAGCCCCCGGTCATCGCTCCCGCTTGGCGCAATCGTGAAATCAGCCCTGGACGGCCCGCCCCGCGTTGAGACATCAACCAGTGCTGCCGCCACGCCACAACGCTCTACCTCGCCCTTGGCGAAGAGAAGCTCGGCCTCCTTGGTGTCGCAAGTGCCGATGACGTAAATTATTCCCATTTCCGCCGACTACACCAGTTCCACCCGCAACTCCCTCCCCACGGCCTTGGCCGCGCGCTGCAAGGTCTCGAGCGTCACATTGCCCGCCTTGGGATCGAGAATGCGGTCAAGCTGAGCGCGGCTGGTGTTCATGGCTTTGGCCATTTTCTGCTTGGTGATTTTCTTCTTCTTCATCTCCTGGGCGAGCTGCCAGGCCAGCACGCTCTTGATGGCATTGTTGGTGGCTTCTTCAAGAATGCCGTCCTCGGCGAGCAATTCTTCAAGATGTGTTCCAAGATACTTGGGGTTGAACTTCATAATCCCATCTCCTTCATTCTCTTGCGCGCCAAGCCCAATTCTCCTGCCGGTGTCTTCTGCGACTTCTTGATGAACCCATTCAACACGGCGATTCTGCCGCCATCAACGGCAATCATCACACGTGCCTCGCGGTGGCTTGGCAGCGAGGAGCGCAATTCCCAGATGCCGCCGCCCATCGGCTTCACCAAGGGCATGCCCACAGGCCAGCCATGCTGAACCCGGCGCAAATCTGTGCCGACAATTTTCCTGTCGACGGCAGAAAGTGCCCGGAACCAGTCCCGGGTGGGTTCACCGCCGGAAGGCGACCGCCAGAACTGAAGCGGCATCGGTCTGAGTTGATCAGATTGCGCCATTTGTATCTAATATGGTACAATATGTCAAGCAAGATCTTTGCGCATTTGATCCAACCTCACCCCGCCTTGGCCCAGCCTGCCTGGATGTGCTTGATGCCTTTCTTGTAGACGTGCTCCTTGCTGGGGAAGAAATCGCGCCAGACTTTGGTGGCGGCGGAGATGCCGGGCAGGGCGCTGCCGAAGGCTTCTATGGTGAGAAAGCCGTCATATTTCGCCGCGCGGAGCGCCTTGTAGGTGGCCTCCCACGGCAAATGGCCTTCGCCGGGGGTGCCGCGGTCGTTCTCGGAAATATGCACATGGATCATGTGCTTCCTGATGTGCTTGATCGCGGCGATTGGATCCTTCT
>JANOTU010000230.1:0-3496 GCA_031416515.1 Hyphomicrobiales bacterium | reverse complement strand
GGCGGAGATGCTCGCTGCGGGAGTTGGCGCAAGATGACTTTCGTCGAGTCATCGGGCAAATTCTCTTTAACCCAAAGCATTGAGCTGACGAAATTGAAGTTTGAGCGGGCGCGGCCCGGCTTCATCGCAGCGGAAGATGGCGGTTTTTCTGAGTTTCTGGCGCGTGCAAAAAAATCATACTCGAGCCAAAGCCGCCGCCGACTGGTTCTCGATGTCACAGGGATTTTGCAAGTCAAGTCACTCACCGGAATCCAGCGCGTGATTATTAGCTTGGCCAGATGCTTCAAGTCATCAATGAATGAGGGTGGCATCAGGGTTGCATTTGCCGCCTTCGACGGCAGGATTTTTCGTGAAGTTCAGCTTGTGGACGCGAATGCGAATGTGTCAGACGCGAATGCGAATGTTGCGCCCTTTGGTTTTTTGGTGCTGAATACGAGTTTCGTGTTTTTGCACGGGGACAGCCTGATTTTGGCCGAGCCCAAGCTGCGCGGGGTGGAAGAATTTTTTGTGACAATCGCAAGGTTGCGCCGCGCGGGCCTGCGGATCGTCAGTGTGGTGCACGACTTGCAGCCGATTCTGGATGCGGCGGCATTCGGCAATGCCATAAGCGCGGCATTTCTGGTCTGGTGGTCCCAGACGCTGCGCCATTCGGACATGATGGTGACGGTTTCCCGCAAAGTCGCTCGTGATATTGCTTGCTATGTATCGGTGACATCCATGCTTGGTCTCACGCCAACGCGGAAGCTGCCGGTTGCCTACTTTCGCCTCGGTTGTGATGCGCTCGTGTCGAAGGGTGAAGGGACCCCGAACAGCGAACTCCCGGCAGACCTGGAAACGTTTTACACAGTGGGAACCCTGTTCGCATACAAGGGGCAGTTCGCGGTTATGACCGCAATGGAGAGTCTGTGGGCTGAGGGCATCAAGGCAAAACTGGTTCTGGTGGGCATGGATTTGTTCAGGCAAGCAGAAAGAATGAGTTTGCGAGCGCACCCGGCGTTTGGCGCGTTGCTTTTCATGCCCGGTTATCTGCCCGATGCAGAGTTGGCCCACGCTCTCTCCAGGTGCGGGGCGCTGATCGCGGCGTCGCGGTATGAAGGTTTTGGCCTGCCTTTGGTTGAAGCCGCAGCGCTCGGTTGCCCGGTGATCGCGCGTGATATCGAAATATTTCAGGAAACGTCTGGCGGAATGGCGTATTTTTTTGCAGACGGCGGACCCGAGGATATTGCCAATTGCCTGAGGGGCTGGTTCAAGCTCACGCGCGAACAACAACTTGGCTATGTGCCAAAAGAAAGTCTCATAACTTGGCGGGAATCTGCGCGAATGTTGCAGGCCATCATCCTGGAAGAGGCATCGAGTTTTTCAATGGATGTGGGAGTGGAAGCCACGCTCAATCTTGCGACATCGGCAGAGATATGATGAGGCGCCACATATCAAGTCCGCTTGCTGTTGCAGGTTGCAATTGACTGCGAAGCGCCCTATTTTGAAACCATGCTGCACCGCGCCCTGATTTCGTTGTTTGCCACCCTTGTCCTGCTGCTGCCATCGCAGGCGCAGGTTGTTCCCATTGATACCACCGCCAAAGAGGCCATCCTGATTGATGCTGGCACCGGGCATGTTCTTTTCGAGAAATCCGCTGACCGCCCGGTGCCGCCGGCCAGCATGAGCAAGTTGATGACATCGCTCATGGTTTTTGAGGGCGTAAAATCCGGCACCTTGAAGATGGACCAAACTTTCACGGTGTCGAAAAACGCCTGGAAGCGTGGTGGCCAGGCGTCTGGCGGGTCAACGATGTATGCCAAGCTCAATTCCAAAATCGCGCTGTCCAATCTCATCCAGGGTGTCATCGTCCAGTCGGCCAATGATGCCTGCATCGTCATCGCCGAGGGGCTGGCTGGCAGCGAAGAGGCTTTTGGCCTCAAGATGACGGCGCGCGCCCGTGAGCTTGGTCTCAAGAATTCAAAATTCATGAATGCCACCGGACTGCCAAATCCCGAACATTACATGAGTGTGCGCGACCTTTCGATTCTGGCCCGCTACATCAATGTCAATTTCCCGGAATTCTATAAGTATTACAGCCAGCCGGAATTCACCTGGAACGAAATCAACCAGAAAAACCGCAATCCCCTGTTGCTTGATTACCCCGGCGCTGACGGCATGAAAACCGGTTTTACCAAGGAAGCAGGCTACGGACTTGTGGGCTCCGCCACGCGCGGCACCCGCCGCCTGATTCTGGTTGTGGCCGGGCTGAAATCAGCCGATGAGCGCAAAGTCGAGGCGACAAAGCTGCTCGACTGGGGTTTCAGCCAAATCAAGACCATTGATGTCTATGCCAAGGGCGCGGTGGTGAGCAAGGCGACAGTGTGGGGCGGGTTGGAGAAAACAGTTGATCTTGTGGCCTCAGACAGTGCCCAGATCACGCTTTTCACCCGTGAGCAGCCAACCGCGCAGATGAAGCTCCACTTCAAATCCCCCCTTATCGCGCCGGTGAAAGCGGGCGAAAAAGTGGGCAGCATCAAATTCATGGTGGCGGGCGTTCCCGTGGCCGAAATTCCGGTTGAGACGGCTGCGGATGTTGCAGCCAACACCTCAATGTGGGGCAGGGCGCTGGACAGCGTCATGATCATGGCCCTGGGCAACTGACATGGGCGGGTTCTTCGTCACCTTCGAGGGCGGCGAAGGCACGGGGAAATCAACACAGATCAAATTGCTGGCGCAGCGACTTGCGCAGGCGCCACGGGAAGTTGTGGTGACCCGCGAGCCCGGTGGCACGATGGCCGCCGAAAGCATCCGGGCATTGTTGGTCTCGGGCGAGACCAACAGTTGGAGCGCCAAGGCCGAAGCTTTGCTGAACAATGCCGCGCGCGAATCTCATTTAAATGAGTTGATCAGGCCAGCATTGACGCGCGGCGCCATTGTCCTGTGCGACCGCTTCATGGATTCAACACGGGCCTATCAAGGCTTTGCCGGACACTGCGAGATGAGCCTCATTGATACGCTCGAAGCCGCAGTGGTAGGCCAAACCCGCCCTGATCTGACATTGGTTTTCGATCTCGATCCCGATGTGGGGCTGGCCCGCGCCAGGTCTCGTGGCGAAGTCGAGGACCGCTATGAGCGGAAAGGACTGGAATTCCACCAGCGGCTCAGGGCGGGGTTTCTGGAGATCGCCCGCAATGACCCAAAACGCTGCCGTGTTGTGGGTGCCAATGCCAGCATTGCTGATATCTCAGTGAATGTCCTTAAACTTGTGAACCAAGCTTTGGGCCATGGCTGAGGACTCTGTCGATCCCCGCGATGTCGCCTGGCATCCGCGCCGCCGATTTTCACTTTATGGGCATGAAGCTGCTGAGGAGAAACTTTTTCGAGCCCACCAATCGGGCAAGCTGCATCATGCCTGGCTTGTGTCCGGACCGCAGGGAATTGGCAAAGCGACTCTTGCTTTTCGCTTTGCGCGTTTCCTGATGAAGCCAAATCAGACCAGCCTTCATGTTGATGAGTC
>JANOTU010000229.1:0-3001 GCA_031416515.1 Hyphomicrobiales bacterium | reverse complement strand
CGACAGGGCGGATGAGGGCCATGCCATCAGCGTGGTCGAAAAGCAAAAGATGTGTGCATTCATCAGGGTTCAAAGGGCGGGCGAGACGCCTGCGCTCCCAGCGTTGCCCCGCGCAATCACCGCGCGCTGGTCATATTCTGTTTCTCCAGCGCCCGCGCCGAGGCCTGGGCGATCTGGCGCATCAGCGGGATTTGCGCCAGCGGCGCATCGCCAGCCAGATCCCGGGCGATCAGCGCCAAATGCGGCCACAGCGCGCGGTTGAATGTTTTGTCGCTGCGCAGGGCCAGCGCCGAGACGGCGCAGAGCCGCGCCCAATAGCTCCGCCGCCCTGGCAGATAGTCCGCCAGCATCCGGGCAATGCGCTGCTCTTCGCTTTTGACGGGCAAGAGCAAGGTCTCCAGCGCCTCGCTTGCCTCAAACCACTGCCCCTCGAATTCGCTCTCCTCCATGGCCCGGTAGGCCTGCGCCAGCGCCGCCGCATCGGTTTGCTCCGGCGCCAATTCCTGCAAAAGCCCGGCGGCGATCTCAGCCGAGGTCGCGGGGTTGGGCTGAATTTGGCCCAGCCCCAGGGATTCCACCACTTCGATCAGCTTGAATGGCGGTGGCTTTCCCGCCGCCAGATTGTCGGCCAGGGCCAGCGCCAGCATGGCGGCGAGACCCGCCACATCGGTCTCCACCACCATGACGGATGATTGCAACTGCTGAAGGATGTTGTCCATCGCCGATTTGCTTAAATCAGGAATGACCATGGCTTCGGCGACGCCGCCCGGCTTCATCATCACGGTGACGATTCGGTAGTGGCTGCCCACGCGCTGGCTGGCCAGCAGGTTGCGGGCACCAGCGCCGTCGCACACTGAGAGATAGCATTTGATCAGCACGGGCAGGCTTGGCTTGACCGGGGGCAGGGCGTTGGCGCGCAGCGCCCGCAGCACGGGGTCAAGCTGGGCCTGCCTTGGCCCCGGCAGCCAGGGCCGCATACGGGCCACGCGCTCCACAGCGGCGCTAGCCATCGGTGTCTGGCTTGCGGCCCGGGCCAGGGCCTCCGCCGCCGGTCCCGCCACTGCGGCGTCTGGATGCAGCAGGAATCCGGCGACGGCTTCGGTGATCGGCGCTGACTTGGCTGCCAGCAAATGCTCCAGCATCACCGCGCACATCTCCGGCGGCATGCTGGCGGAAACCGAATGCAGCTGCTCGTAAATATCAAAGGGATTCCGGCCAAGCTCCTCCATCATCTCGAGGAGCGGCGCCAGGAAATCCTGCGGGGTCAGGTCATCCGGGCCGCCCTGGTCCGAGCCGGCTTTCTCCGCCACGGCCTGGCGCAGGTTATCAGGAATGTCCCAGCCCGCGTCGCTGAACAGTTTGCCCAGCATCATCAGGTCGGGCGCGTCGATATCCGCCGTGGCAACGGCGTGGTCCAGAAGATCAAGAACCTCCTGGCAGTCCGCCCGCGCCTGGCGGTCGCCGCCGTTGGCCGATATCCGCAGCGGGCCGAGTTCGTTCACCAGATCCGCCAGCAGCTGGTTCTTGGCGGCGACGCCCGCTTCATCTTCCCTGTCGCCCGTTGCGCACATTTCCAGATAGTCCGCGAACCGGCTGACCGGATCCGCAGGCTCCACCATGTCCCGCGTCATGCCGAATTCCTGCATCATGCCCTGCCGCAGCGCTTCCAGCTGGTCGGGGGGCAGGCTGTTGATCATGTCCGCAAAGGGATTGCCCCCCTTGCGCGGCTTCTTGTCCGGATTTTTGTTCTTGCGCTGCTTTGTAATTTTCCGCACCGATTCGGCTCTCCTGTTGAATGGCCCATTATTTCACGCCGGGGCGAAACGGTCAAACCTGCATCCAGTTCATTGAGGTCCAATCATGCCGATTGCGCTTCCATTTCGCGCCGCAGGCTCGCCACGTCCATGTCACTCGCCAGTTCGACATCGGCGTAGCGGATGATGGCGTCGCGCTTCACCGCGCGCGTCACTTTCACATTATGCGCAAGGCCGATGGGCAGCGCGCCGAGGGCCAGGCTGCGGCGGGCGGGGATGGCGCTGGCCCAGACCTTGAAGCCGCCTTCGCCGTCCAGCATGTCGCCGGGACTGAGATCGCATTTGGCGGTGGCCACGGCGTCGCCGCGGAATTCAGTGGGCGACCCCGTGGCCTCGCCGCGCAAAACCGCGGAAAGGACGCTCACCGAGGTTTCCAGCCCGATCAGATGGAAAGGCCGCCACAGCGCGGCGTGCCAGCCGGAAGGATCAGTCAGCATGCCATATTGCTTGAAGCAGGCGCGGGTGTATTCATTATGCGCCTTGAAGGTGACGAAGACGCCAAAGCGGATGTGGCCCGCGACCTCGCGGCCATCGGGCTCCTGGCTGGAGGCGATTTCCACCATGCCGGCGCGGGGCAGGCGGCCGCCCTCGGCCACGGGGCGGAAGACCCGCGCCAGATCATGAGCGCCCGCGGGCGGGAAGGCGAGGCCGTCGTCGGGGCAGTCGAGGCCGGTGCCATTGGCCACCGCCGCCATTTCGATGGCGGATTTGGTGCCGTCGGTGAAGGAGTTGAACATCTTGGCGTTGAAGTCGCCCTTGGCCACATCCTCGGCGCTGAAGCCGTAGTAGCCCCAGACGGTGTCCGGCGTTGAATAGCGGTAGCGCGGCTCGAACTTCATGCCCTTGCCGGCGCTGATCACCTCGAAGCCGCAGGCGCGCGCCCAGTCGACCAGCTCGCAGATGATGGCCGGCTGGTCGCCGTAAGCCATGGAATAAACCACGCCTTTGGCGCGGGCGCGCGCCGCCAGCAGCGGGCCGCACAGAACATCGGCTTCGACATTGACCATGATGATGTGCTTGCCCGAATCAATCGCCGCGATGGCGTGTCGCACCCCGGCAATGGGATGGCCGGTGCACTCGATCACGCATTCGATGGCTGGATCAGCAAGGAGCGCACTCACGTCTTCGAGAACGCAGGTGTTGCCCTGCTTCACCGCATCGGCAAGGGTTGCGGCGGCGTAGCGCTC
>JANOTU010000228.1:0-15632 GCA_031416515.1 Hyphomicrobiales bacterium | reverse complement strand
TGCCGGGATACCAGTTCTGCACGGTAGAATATTTGATCTCAGCGTCATCAAGGGCGATCAGTTCAACCACAGCGGCATGAAGCTGGCTTTCATCGCGGGTGGGGGCGGTGCAGCCTTCGAGATAGGAGACGTAGGAACCCTTGTCGGCGATGATCAGGGTGCGCTCGAATTGACCGGTGTTCTTGGCGTTCATGCGGAAGTAGGTGGAAAGCTCCATCGGGCAGCGCACACCCGGCGGCACATAGACAAACGAGCCATCGGAGAACACGGCGGAATTGAGCGCCGCATAAAAATTGTCGCCCGCTGGCACCACGGAAAAGAGATACTTCTTCACCAATTCAGGATGCTCGCGCAAGGCTTCGGAGATCGAGCAGAAGATCACGCCCGCCTTGGCCAGCTCGTCCTTGAAGGTGGTGACCACGGAAACAGAATCAAACACCGCATCAATAGCGACGCGATTTTGCACACCGGCCAGGATTTCCTGTTCCCTCAGCGGAATGCCAAGCTTGGCGTAGGTCTCAAGCAGCTTGGGATCAATTTCGTCAAGGCTTTTCGGCCCCGCCATGCTCTTGGGGGCGGAGTAGTAATATAAATCCTGAAAATCGATCTTGGGGTAATGCACCCGCGCCCAGGTGGGCTCCTCCATCTGCTGCCAGCGCTGGTAAGCTTCCAGCCGGAGGTCCAGCATCCATTCGGGCTCGCCCTTCTTGGCGGAGATGAAGCGCACCGTGCTTTCATCCAGGCCCTTGGGGGCCATGTCGGATTCAATATCCGTGGTGAAGCCGTATTTATATTTATCGACTTCGATGTCGCGCACGAGTTCAATGGTATCAAGATCAGCCATGTTAGTCCTATGCCGCAGCGCGCGCCCGGGCCCGCGCAACGATGCGGCCCCACACGGCGATGAAATGTTCAATGTCTTGGCTTGTGGTGTTCCACCCTAAGCTTACGCGAATGGCAGCGAGGGATATCTCTTCGGCGACCCCCATGCCCGCCAGCACATGTGATTTCGCCACCTTGCCGGATGAACAGGCCGAGCCTGATGAGACTGCGATGCCGTCCAGATCAAACGCCATCAGCAGGGTTTCGGCATTCATGCCGGGAACAGCAAAGCAAGTGGTGTTGGGCAGGCGCTCTGCGCCCTGCCCGAAGATGATGGCCTCGCCAAGCGCTGCTTCAAGCTCATTGCGCAAGCTCTTCAATTGCGCGGGCTGTTCAGACGCCGCCGCCGCAAACCCGGCAATGGCCACGAGATTTTCCGTGCCCGCTCGCCTGCGCAATTCCTGCCCACCGCCATGGATGAGGGGCTGCAAGGCCAACCCATCGCGAATGACCAGCGCGCCAATCCCCATGGGCCCGCCCAGCTTGTGCGCGGACACCGTCATCATATCCACGCCGAGCAGCCCGAAATTAAGCGGCAGCTTGCCGAACATCTGCACGGCGTCGGTATGAACGACTGCGCCGTGCTCTTTCGCCAGACCGACAATCTCGCGCAGCGGCTGGATGACTCCGGTTTCATTGTTGGCCAGCATTACGCAGATGAGCGCGCGCGGCCCCGGCAACATGGTTTTCAATGCATCGAGATCAACCACGCCATCTGGCGTCACCGGAATAATTTCAGGCTTGCCCGCAGCCACCTGCGCAGAAGGATGCTCAACTGCCGACACCAGCACCCGCTCATACCCCTTCACCGCCAGATTATTGGCCTCGCTGCCGCCGCTGGTGAACACCACCATGGGAGCGATCACGCCAAGCGCGCGCGCTATTGTCTCACGCGACTCGTCCAGCAATCTATGCGCCGTCCGCCCTTCGAGATGCACCGAGGAGGCATTGCCGACGATGTCCATAGCCGCCAGCATCGCCGCTTTCGCCGAAGGGCGAAGCGGGCTGGTGGCGTTATGGTCAAGATAGCTTCTCATGTGTGCGGCCTCACATGGCGGTCCTTGGCCTGCTTGATCGAGGCGGCCAAAGCCAGATTACGGTTGGAAACAACATCATCCAGCGTGATTGAATCGAGAAAATTCATCATCTGCCGCCCCAGCGACGACCACAGATCATGCGAATTGCAGCGCGCCCCCTTGACGCAGCCGTCCACCGCATCGCCTTCGCAGCGCGTTACCCGCAGTGTTTCATCCGCCGCCAGAATAATGTCCGACACCGCTATGGCGCTGGCCTCGCGGGCAAGGCGATAACCACCACCCGGTCCGCGCGCGCTTTCCACCAATCCAGCTTTGCGCAATTTGCCGAAAAGCTGCTCCAGATACTCCTGGCTGATGTCCTGGCGGAGCGCAATTTCACCCAAGGATACAGGCTCGCCATGCGAATGCTGGCCGATATCGATCATCGCCATTACAGCATAACGGCCTTTGGTGCTCATTTTCATGGTGTGCGCCTCACGAAAAGCTTGCTTTTTCACCCCCCACTTGTGCTAAACGCGGGAGATTGCAGCAGCCTTCAATTCTTGAACTGTTCTAAACTAACTATATAGAAAGCCCGACTGCCCGAGTCAACTATTCGGCGGGGTTTTCGCACGAGGAACCGAATTTTCCATGCCAGAAGTGATTTTTAACGGCCCCGCCGGTCGCATCGAAGCGCGTTACCATCAATCCAAAGTCTCCGCCTCGCCCATCGCCATCGTGCTCCATCCCCACCCGGCGTTTGGCGGCACCATGAACAACCCAATCGTCCACACGCTGTACCAGATGTTTGTCAGCCGCGGGTTTTCGGTGCTGCGGTTCAATTTTCGCGGCGTGGGACGCAGCCAGGGCATATTCGAGAACGGCGCAGGCGAACTGGCGGACGCCGCCACAGCGCTCGATTGGCTGCAAACCTTCAACCGCGAATCAAAAGTCTGCTGGATTGCGGGTGTGTCGTTTGGCGCCTGGATTTCCATGCAGCTTCTGATGCGCCGCCCGGAAATTTCCGGCTTCATCTCAATCGCACCACTGGCCAAGCATTATGACTTCTCCTTCCTCGCCCCCTGCCCCGCTTCGGGGCTGTTCATCAATGGCGACAAGGACACGGTGACCCAGCCCGAAGCCGTTCACACCCTCGTCTCCAAGCTCAAAACCCAAAAGGGCATCGCCATCGAACACAAGGTGATCCCCGGCGCCAATCATTTCTTCGAGAACAAAATCGAAGAGCTGAACAAGATCGCCTCCACTTATCTCGACAAACGCATGGCGCATGAGGGCCAGATTTAGGTCTCCACTTGGAGCGAGGGTTTCCAGCCCGCACCTAAAAGGGCGGGCTGGAAGCCCGCGCTACGAGGAAATGACACCCCCTGTCATCGGCTGGGGCGCTCCGGTTGTGGTTGGAAATGTGATCGGCAGGCCTTTCAGCGCGCGCGCAGCAAGATAACCCCAGGCTTCCGCTTCCATGGCATCGCCGTCGAAACCTGCTTGCTCCGCCGTCAGCACTCTTTCGCCCAATGGCTCAAACAAGCCGCTGATCTCCCGAAACAGGGTTGGGTTGAGTCTGCCGCCGCCGCAGATGATCAGAACTTTTGGCCGCTCCGGCAGATGTGCAATCCCACGCGCAATTGATGTGGCGGTGAAATGGGTGAGCGTTGCGGCGCCGTCTTCCGGGCTCAGACCTTCGAGGCATGAGATGGGGAAGGCATTGCGATCCAGGGATTTCGGAATGGGCTTTTCAAAGTAATTGTTCAGTGCCAGCGTCATGAAGGACTTGGCATCCAGCACGCCGCGCGCCGCCAAAGCGCCGCCGCGATCATAAGCCTCGCCCAAATGCTTCTCGCACCAATCGTTGAGCAGCGCATTGCCAGGGCCGGTATCAAAGGCAGCAATGGCGCCGCCCTCGCCAATCCAAGTCAGATTGGCAACGCCGCCAATATTGACGAAGGCCACCGGTCTCTGCTCGAATTTGGCGGCCAGCGCTTGATGATAAACCGGCACCAGGGGAGCGCCCTGCCCGCCAGCCAGAACATCAGCGGCGCGCATGTCATGGACCACCGGCACACCCAGCCGCCGCGCCAATGCCGCGCCACTCCCCAATTGCACGGTCAGTTTGATTTCCGGGCGGTGAATGACCGTCTGACCATGGAAGCCCACCACATCAACAGCCCCGCCATGCTCCAGTCGGAACTTCTCAACCGCCGCCACGTGCCAATCCGTGATCGCCTGTTCCGCCTCGCCAAGACATCCCGGACGCGCAGTCCGATCAGTCAATGGTTTTGCATCGGCAATGGCGCGGCGCAAGAGCTCGCGCTGCTGCGGCGAATAGGGAAAGGTGCGTGAGGGCCCGCGCTCCACCACGGCCTCGCCATCCGTCTTGATCAGGGCCACATCGATCCCGTCCAGCGACGTTCCCGACATCAGACCCAATGCGGTCAATGGTTTTGACACATCACTATCCCATGCTAAAGCCACGCCCCATGGCCCAATATAAATCAGAGTTCCTCAACACTTTATCACAGCGCGGCTTTGTGCATCAAATTTCTGATGCCGAAGCGCTCGATGCCGCCGCCATGGCGGGGCCCATCACCGCCTATATTGGCTTTGACGCTACCGCCACCAGCCTGCATGCAGGCTCGCTGGTGCAGATCATGATGCTGCGCTGGCTGCAAAAGACCGGTCACAAACCCATTGCCCTGATGGGCGGCGGCACCACCAAGGTTGGTGATCCGAGCGGCAAGGACGAAAGCCGGAAACTTCTCACCACCGACCAGATCAATGCCAATCTCGACGGCATCCGCCAGGTCTTTCTCAAGTTTCTTAAATTCGGCGACGGCCCCAGCGACGCCGTGATGGTCAACAACGCCGATTGGCTGGACCATCTCAACTACATCGATTTCCTGCGCGACTATGGCCCGCACTTCACCATCAACCGGATGATGGCGTTTGACTCCGTGAAGCTTCGCCTGGAGCGCGAGCAACCGCTCACCTTCCTCGAATTCAATTACATGATCCTGCAAGCTTACGATTTCCTGGAACTGTCGCGCCGCCATGCTTGCGTCTTGCAGATGGGCGGTTCCGACCAATGGGGCAACATCATCAACGGCATTGAGCTTGGCCGCCGCGTCGATGCCCGCCAACTTTTCGCCCTCACCACGCCGCTGCTCACCACCTCGTCAGGAGCCAAGATGGGCAAGACGGCGGCGGGCGCCGTCTGGCTCAATCCTGACATGCTGAGCCCCTATGATTACTGGCAGTTCTGGCGCAACGCCGAGGATGCAGATGTGGGGCGTTTCCTCAAGCTCTACACCGAACTGCCGATTCCTGAGATCGAGCGCCTGGAAATGCTGGGCGGCTCCGAGATCAACGAAACCAAAAAGGTCCTCGCCAATGAGGCCACGGCCCTGCTGCACGGGCCTGATGCCGCGACCCAGGCCGCCGAAACGGCGCGGCGCACCTTCGAAGAAGGCGCGAGCGATTCAGGCCTGCCAACTATAATTCTCGATCTCAAAAATGGTGTCGGACTGCTGCAAGCCAATGTCGCTGCGGGATTTGCATCGTCCAACGGCGAAGCTCGACGCGCCATTCAGGGCGGAGCGATACGGGTGAATGATATTCCAGTCACGAATGAAAAGTTGATTCTGACTCTATCCAATACCGATCCCAACGGCGTCATCAAGCTCTCAATGGGAAAAAAGAAGCATGTGCTGGTGAAAGCACAATAAGGCGACTTTCAACCATACGTCTTCGCGAGCCTCGAAGGATAGTTGCGAGCATTGATTCGCCAGTCCTTCGAGGCTCGCGCAAGGGCGCGAGCACCTCAGGATGAGGGTAGAGTTGGGCGCCCCTAACCGCCATTGGTCACTGGTTTTCGCCGCGATGGGCTGCTGCCGTTGAATTCGAAGAGTTTGCGGAAAATTCCGGGCGCTATGGCTGAGATCGGGTTCACCTGGAATACCGGATTTTTCATGCTGCCACCCAGCGCGTAAGTGACACCGAATATTCCCTCGCCGCCGCCACCGGTCAGAATATCGCCGAGCAGCGGGATATTGCCCAGCACCGCATTGGGCGCGCAGGCCGGTATGATGGTGCCCTGAATATCAATGGCGCTGTCAGCCTTGCGGATAAGGCCTTGCGCTCCGGCGCAAAGCTCATCGCCGCTGATGTAAGCGTCGCCAATGCGGACAAACCCAGCGTCTGTGGTGAATGGCAGGGTGAGTTTCTTGAAGGCAATGCCGTCGCGGCGGGGGCCAGACTTCTTCGGTTTCCCTTTTGTGTCTAGCTGCGCCAGGGCGGCCTCATTGCGCACCTCGAAATTGCGCATCACCAGCTTGCCCTGCCGCACGGAGGATGCCGCATCATTGCCAAGCAAGGCAAAAAAATCAATCGCCCCGCCAGCCACTTTTGAATAAAGATCCGCCGCCCGAAGCGCCGCCCCGCCATCGCGCCCTGTCACCCGCAATTCCCGCCCCCCACTCACTGGCACGACCCGCAGCACAATAGGTTGGCCTGAGAGAAAGTTTCCTGAAATCTCCGCCGATTCAACTTTTCCCCCGCGCGACTGGAACAAAGCCTTGACGCCTGTGACAATCTCACCCCGGTTGACATAAACGCGGTTGACCGTGGCGGAAATGGACTGCGGCACCTTGCTGCCAGCCTTGGCCTCCGCCCCCGCAGCCGCTGGACTGAACATGGATTTGACCAGCGGCCTCGCATCAAAACTGTCACCAGCCAGATCAATGGTGGTGGCCTCCGCTGTGCTCTTCACCGACAGCGCGAACAGATTCTCCTCACCCAAACGCACCTCCGAGAGCAGCGCCTCGCGTAAATCGCCCGTCGCCGTCAATCCCACCTCGCCTTTGATCACCACACCAGGACCAGTGATTTCAAGCTTCTCCACCCGGCGCCCCTTCTTGCCCTTGCCATAGTAGACCAGACTGGCGCTGGTTTTGGCCTGGGGTGGTCGAACCCAGTTGATGGCACCGATCCGCATTTCAGCCTTGGCAAGATTGGCCTCAATGGCAATCTTGCCATCAGGATCCCCCAAGTCTTCGATCACTGCCTTGATGGCCGTGATTCCCCGCAAAAATTCACTCAGATCAACACCAATCTTCTTGCGTTCATCGCCATCGAGAACCGCTTCAATGGCGACTGATTGTTTCGCATTTGCCCCAGCTTCGCGCCTCCAGGCAATTTTGGCGTCAACGCCATTGATCCTGGCGGGGCCAACTGCGGAAATCCTGCCATTCTCGACCTTCATCTCGAATTTTCCGTGCGTGATGTCGATCTTGGGCAATGCGCCGCGCAAGCTTGCATCGCTGAGCACAGCCTTGGCGCTGACCTCAACGCGCTCTTTGGGCGCATCTTTGATCATGGGCATTTTTAGAACCACGGTGAGCGCCGCTGTGCCGCCTAGGTTGAGGTTTTTCACACCCGCTTTGCGGATGACACTGAGGTCGGGAAGGTCGAGATATTCAAGCAGGCTTTGGGCGCTGGCTTTGGCTTCAAAGGTATAAACACCCAAAGGTTCGAGTGCGATGATATTGCTTGCCTCCATCCGGCCGACATCAAGGCGCACCGGCTGGCCGGATGGCAACACGATGTCAGCCCCGTTCACGCTCACAGTGAAATCATTGTCCTTGAGGCGGGCCTCGCCGCTGGCATTTTGCAAGGGCGGCAATTTCTTGAAATAGCCCGTTGTCACACCCGCCATCTTGAATTTGAGATCAAACGCGCCCGCCGGCAATTTCCGGATGCGCTGACCTTGGGCCAAAGCGTCGGGCGCCAGATTGACCTCGAACTGGCCTTCGGTGATCCGCCCGGCGGAAATATTGCTGTTCACCCAGCTCCGGGTCTTGGGGGCCATCACCGGTGGCCACAGACGCTTGAGGAGTGCGGCGGAAATATCACGAATACGGCCGGTCAGCGCAATTCCCGCCGACTCATCACCCCCCGTTATGGTGCCGCGCAGCCGCACGCCGGAACTCCCCGACATGACCACAAGGTCCTTGATATCAAGCTTTGCAACATCAACGGCAGCAAGGCCAGAGAACTTGACACTGTCAACCAGCACAGCCGATTTAATCGTGCCTTGCGCGTCAATGGCGACGTTCTGCGCCTCCAGATCAATTTGCAAAGCAGAAAGCCTTCCCCCAGCGCCTCGAACCGGCAGGATGTTGCCAGTCAATTCCGCGCGTGATCCCCCCACCAGGAGGACCGAGTCGGCGATCCGCACACCCCCCGTTGCCGGATCATAAGTGGCGCGCAGCGATCCCTCGTCCACAATGATGGGATCAGAGAAATAGTCAGGCAAACCCACTTCACCCGCAGCCGCAGAAAACTGCGCCGAGGCTTTGGTGATAACGCCGCGGTCGCTGACCTCGATCTCAGCCTGCCCCGAAAGCGGCAGTTTTACCCGAGCCAGTTGCGAGAGCGCGAAGATCTTGTCGGAGATGTTGGCGGGGATCAGATCGTTGATGGTGGCGCTGATCGAGAATGATTTCGAATCGCGGCGATAGCTAGCCGATATTTCTGTCCGCCATGACCCGCCGTCGAGGCCATTGGCGATTTTTGCATTGATTAAAACCGTAAAGCCATAAGGCATGCGGCGGAACGCCAGATCGGCCACAGGTGCCCGCCACACCGAATCATTGGCCTCGTCCAGCAAGGTGAGAGAGGCGGCACTGACCCGAATTTCGGCAATGCTGCCGACGGTTGTTTGCGCAGCGCCATCGCCGCCTGAAAGAATGTCAATGAGCGCTGCCCCCGTGACAGCGGTTGGAGCCGCAGGCACCTGATCAGACTTGCCATCGTCAGCGACCCCAGTGTCGTCGAGCACAATCGTCTCGGTCTCGGGGGCAGCAGGACTGCCAAAGCCAAGCTCCATCCCGCCTTCCAGGTTGCGCCTCAGCGATATGCTGGGTCCGATCAGCTCAAGCGACCTTGGCACAACGATGCCCGTAAAAAGGGTGGTTTCATCAATACCGATGGCCGCCTTGGGGGCACGGGCGATCTCATTGCCGGCCTCATCGCTGATCACCACCCCCTGCAGGCGCAATTGCGGGATGCCATTGGCAGGGTTGCGTTCAACCAACGCGCCCTCGATCCTGACCGTCATGCCAGCGAGGTTCTGGTTGATACGGGTCTGAATGGATTCAGTCAGGAAGTTCAAGGGCACCGGACCAAAAGCCAGCCGCAGATAAAACGCAGCAAAGCCGATCACAACCAAGGCTATGACCGAGAGTGCAACGATTCCGGTTACCTTGAGAATCCTCCGCCGCGCCAATGTCTGTCCTGTTTAGGTTTTGCAACGTCCAGCAGTCTATGCCAGCACCCTTAATGCCCTGCAAACATTGGCCAAAGCGTGGCCAAAATCAGACTTTCAGGCCAATAGGCGCGGGCCGGGCTTGATGCTACGCTAATTCGGTATGTAATCCGGCATCCTCTCGGGAAACACCAGCCCCATGGAGATCACCAGCTTGAGGCCGTCCTCGACACTCATGTCGAGGATTTTAACCTCGTTTACGTCAACAAAAAACACATAACCCGAAGTAGGATTGGGCGTAGTGGAGACATAGACGGCATACATGGCCCGGCCCGCCTCCAGCCCCACCTCAGCCCCATCGACATCGCGCGACACAAAGCCAATTGACCACGCGCCCTCGCGCGGCCATTCCACCAGGCAGACATAACGGAACGAAGCCCCTTTTTGCGAGAAAATGGTCTCGAAAATCTGCTTTGAACCCTTGTAGATTGAGCGCACCACGGGGGTCCGGTTGAGCAGATTGTCCCACATGCCAATCAAGGTGCGGCCCACCAGATTGGCCGCCAGAGCGCCGATCGTCGTAATGGCGATGAGCGCGAAAATGAGGCCGAATCCGGGCAACTGAAACGGCAGATAGGTATCGGGATTATAGACCGATGGAATGAGGGGTTTGACCCAGGAATCAAAGAAGCTGATGAACCAGATCGTCGCCCAGACGGTGATGGCGATGGGTGCGGTAATTACCAGTCCTGTGAAGAAATAGGCCCTGAGCCGCCCCCAGAAGGACGAATGCTTTTGATCTTGACTTGCCATTGTGAGCTCGCTCTTCGCATGAACTTGCCCGCCAAGGCAAGGCGCTAGCGCTCGGCTGGATACTGGTCATCCCAAACGCGGGCGCGGGCTTCGGCTTCGAGGCGCTCTTCCATGGAGGCCAGTCCTTCAAGCTCGTCGTGGCGATCAAAAATCTCCGGGTATTCGCTCTTGCGCGCCGACTTGGTGGCAAGGATATACCACATCAGCGCCCTGGTGCCGTCCTGGCGCACCAGCTTGCCTTCAAGATAAAGCTCGCCCAAATGGGCCTCAGCCAGGGGATGGCGCTTGCGCGCAGCAGCAATCAGCCATTTGAGGCCCTGTTGCGGGTTTTTCCGCAAGCCCTGGCCGCTCAGGCTCATCACACCAAGCGCATATTGCGCGGCAGGGTGGCCATAAGTGGTGGCGATCTTGAGGTAGGACTGGGCGGCATTGGCGGGGTTCTGGGCGATTCCAGCAGAGGCGACACCGGTGCGCCGATAGTCAGCGATTCGCACCATGGCATCAACCGTGATGCGCAGCCGGTCCTGGTCCTTTTCATCAGGGTCATAATTTTCAGCAACCCGGGAATAATAAGAATAAGCGACAGCATCGTCGCGCTCCCCCCCGCGCCCCATGCGGTGCATGTGGCCAAGATACCAGTCGGCCACAATGTTCCCGTCGTCAGAAGCGCGCCGAAACAGCCGCAAGGCGCGGTCATAATTACCGCTTTTATAGGCCTTTTTTGCTTTTTTGAGATCATCGGTCCAGAACGGGATGCTGAATTCAGGCAATGACAGTTCAGGGGTGGCGGGAAGGTACGAATAAAACCCAGCCATCAATCCGTGTTCATCGGCTTGGGCCCTTTGCGCCGGCCATGCGACGGCGATAAGGAGGCCGAGCCCAGTCACCAGGGATTTCCGCATTGCTGCGGCATCCCAAATCTCACGCCAGAACTTGACAGAAAACACGTTCAATCATTCCTCCGGGACGCTTCACGCTGCCCCTTTGCAAGCGCCGCCGGTTGGCGTTGCACATTTTTCTTATTCTCCGACTTGGGCAGTTGAGAGGTGAAAGTAGAGCGAAAAAGGGCCATTGAAAGAAAAAGTCAAACTGTTGCTTTTATGCAACACTCTTGCGACATATGGCGATAAACTAGGACCCGATCCATGCCGCTCCAATCCTCTGGCGAGACCATCCGCATTGAATATGTGCCCCGGAATGGCCTTCTGGCGCTGTCGGTCATCAATTTCCTGCTCAGCCTCATCACGCTCAGCCTCTACCGCTTTTGGGCCAAGACCAACACCCGCCGCCATATCTGGGCTTGCGTCCACATCAATGGCCAGCCGCTTGAATATACCGGGCGGGGGCTGGAACTGTTCTGGGGCGCGCTCATTGTCTTCGCGGTCTTCGGGCTGCCAACCCTGATCATTGTTTTCACCATTTCCATCGCATTGGGGCCTAATCACCCTGCGATCTTCGGCGTCCAGCTCTTGTTCTTCCTGACCATTGCCATATTGTGGGGCGCCGCTGTTTACCGGGCGCGGCGCTACCAGCTCTCGCGCACCCTTTGGCGCGGCATCAGGGGAACCCTCACCGGCTCATCCATGGTCTATTCCCTGCTCTATTTCGGCGCCATGCTGGCCCGCTGGATGACGATGGGCTGGTCAACGCCGGCCTTGAACCTCGAATTGCAGCAAAAGATGATCGGCGAAATGCGCTTTGGCGATACACCATTCCGTTTCAAAGGCCGGGCGGGTCCGCTCTATTCTGCATATGCGATTTGCTGGTTCATCAACCTGGTTGTTGCGGTGGCGCTGACGATCGCGATTGTCGTATTTTTCACCAGCAATTTGGGGGGCGACTTCAAAAAAGGCCTTGACGATCTCTTTGCAAGCCTCAGTGCAGATGAATCGTCACGGATACTGATATTGGTCGCCGTGATTTTCGGAATATATTTGCTGTTTGGCCTGACCTATTCCATCATTTGGTCGTTCTATACCGCGCGTGAGTTGGCCATTTTTGCCAGCTACACAACATTCGACACTGCGCGATTTCGGCTTGACGCCACGGCGGGAAGCCTCATTGCGCTTGTCCTTGGCAATCTGCTGATCTGGATTTTTACCTTGGGAATTGGTCAACCATATGTGCAACAGCGCCTGGTGCGCTATCTCTGCGACCGCATCAAGGTTGATGGCACAATCAATGTGGGCGCGATACGCCAATCCATGACACCCCTTGCCAAGGTGGGCGATGGCCTGGCCGATGCCTTTGATGTGGGCGGTATTTGATGCAAACTGACGGCGTCTATTTCGATGGCGAGACCGCAGCCGAGAGGCTTGTCACGGTTATGATCGAAAACGATTCGCTCGCATTTTCGGGTGCTTCCCTGATCAGGAAGAGGTGGCGTTTCGCTGATCTTGTCGCCGTTGATCCACCACGACGGGGCCAACCCCTGCGGCTTACGCATGTGGCGCAGTCGGGAGCGCGGCTGATCGTGCGCAGCGATACCTTTATTGCAGCGCTGACCGGCAAAGTTCCCGGACTTCGCGGCGGCTTCAAGATGCGCCGGTTGGTGAGGCCTGTGGTCTGGATCGCTGCGGGTTTCGCTGCGGTGGTTGTTGCGGCCTATCTTGCGGTGCAGTTTGCGCCGCAAAAACTGGCCTTTGCGCTGCCCGATTCCTGGCGCGACCGGATCGGAGCGCAGATTGAGGCATCGCTGACGGAGGGTGCCAGACGCTGCAGGACGGCGAGTGGCCAGGCCGCGATTTCCGCCATGGCGGCACGGCTGGGCGAAGGCAATCCCGACCTGCCCCCCGTTGCAATCCATGTCTATGACATCCCCATCATCAATGCCTTCGCCATGCCGGGCGGACGGATCGTCATCACCCGGGCGTTGATCGAGCGCGCGGCCACGCCCGAGGAAGTGGCCGGGGTTCTGGCCCATGAGCTTGGCCACGTGGTTTACCGCCATTCAGAGGCCCAGATCATTCGCGCCATGGGCTTGCAGGTGGTGATCGGCCTTGCCACAGGCGGCGGCGATACGATTTCGTCATTCGCCGGGCTCGCCGCCATCCTGCGTTACTCACGCGGAGCCGAAGCCAACGCCGATGAATTCGCACTCAAGGCATTGACCGCTTCCAGCATTGATCCCATGGGTCTGCGGCGCTTCTTTGAACTGGTGCTCAAGGAAGAAGGCAAGGCCATCACCGGAAATTTCGGCAAGATTTCATCCGCCTTCGCCACCCATCCGGGAACAGAAGAGCGCATCAAAAACATTCGGCCATTGCCGCCCGACATTTTGGCCAAGCCGGTCATGGACGAGGCCAAGTGGCAGGCGCTCAGGAAAATTTGCGAATAACCGGGAAAGATATTGCCAATGAAATCCCATGCACGGGTCGTGATTGTCGGCGGTGGCGTTATGGGGGTGGGGCTGCTCTATCACCTTGCCCTTGAGGGCTGGACAGACATTGCGCTGGTTGAAAAAGGCGAACTCACCTCCGGCTCCACCTGGCATGCAGCGGGGCAGTGCCCGCATTTCAATGGCTCGCTCAACATGACCAAGGTTCATGTTTACGGCACCCAGCTATACTCCCAGCTTGAAAATGTCTCCTGGCATGGCTGCGGGGGCTTGCGGCTGGCGACGACCAATGATGAGGTGGACTGGTTCAAATATGTTTACGGCATTTCCCGCCTTGCTGGCTATGAGTGCGAAATCATCGGGCCAGCGGAAATTGCGCAATATCATCCATTTCTTGAAACCTTTGGGCTGAAAGCCGCGTTCCGCACAGTCCATGATGGCCATGTGGCCCCCGCTGACATCACCAATGCCATGGCTGGGGCTGCGCGAAAACGGGGGGCAGAGATTTATCGGCGCACGCAGGTGATGGACATCAAGCGCCTCGCCAGCGGCGAATGGGAGGTGATCACCGACAAGGGCAACATCATTTGCGAGCATGTGGTGAATTCTGCTGGCTCGTATTGCGATGTCGTTGGGGCATGGACCGGCCACAACGTGCCCATCGCCAATATGCTGCATCACTATGTGATCACCGAGCCGCTGCAAGAGCTGATTGATCTGACCCCAGAGCTTCCCGTGGTGCGCGACCCCTACGCCCATGCGTATCTCCGTGAGGAAACCAACGGCATTCTGGTTGGACCTTATGAAACTGCGACGGCGCATGTGTGCTGGGACGGCAAGCCGCCGCCATGGGATTTTGAAAGCGAACTTCTTCCAAACGAACTCGACCGCCTCATGCCCTGGCTGGAGCGCGCCACTGAACGCCTGCCGCTGTTCGGGCAAAGTGGAATCAAATCCATTGTATCTGGCGCCATCACCCACACGCCCGACGGCGTTTATCTTTCGGGCCCTGCCGCAGGCGCCAGGAATTACTGGATGCACTGCGGCGCCTCCATCGGCATTTGCCAGGGCGGAGGTGCCGGTAAATATCTGGCGCAATGGATGGTGCATGGCCAGGCCGAAATCAACATGCGCGAGTTTGATCCCCGGCGCTTTGGCGGCTGGGCGAGCAAGGACTATACAGCCGAGGTTGCGGTCGCCGACTATCACAAAATGTATTACTGTTACCGCCCTGCTGAGCAACACGTTGAAGGCCGGAGTTTGCGCAAATCGTCCCTCTATGACACGCTGAAATCAGAGGGCGCGCAGTTCTCGCAAATTTTCGGCTGGGAGCGGGCGCGCTGGTTTGATAAATCCGGCGGCGGCGAGGACTTCTCCTTCCGGCGCTCAAACTGGTGGAACGCGGTGCGTGACGAGGCTCTGGCGGTGCGCCAACGGGTTGGCCTCATGGATCTTTCAACATTCTCAAAATTCGATGTGAAGGGCGCTGACGCTGATGTTTTCCTTGACCGCATTTGCGCCAACAAGATCCCCGCGAAAGATGGTGGCATTATCCTGGGGCACTTGCTCAACGCCAACGGCTTCATCGAATCGGAAATCACCATCACCCGGCTGGCCGCTGACCACTATTATGTGTTGTCAGCCGCTGCGGCGCAGCTTCATGATTTCGATCAATTGAATTGGCGCAAGCAAAACACCGAGCAGGTCAGCATCACCGACATCACCGATGACTACGGCGTGCTGGTGCTCGCCGGCCCCCGCGCCCGCGATGTGCTGAGCCAATGCGCGGCGATTGATGCCAACTTCCGCTGGCTCACGGGAATGATCACCACGGTTGCTGGTGTCGCGGGCGTGCGCCTGCTGCGGGTCAATTATGTGGGCGAACTCGGTTGGGAACTGCATATGCCGATGGCCGGCATGCCCAAGGTCTATGCAGCGCTGATGGCGGCGGGTGGCCGCCATGGGATCAAGCTTTTCGGCACCTATGCGATGAATTCACTGCGCATGGAAAAGGCATATCGTGGCTGGGGATCGGAACTCACTGCCGAGATCGACATGTTTGAAGCTTCCATGGACCGCTTCATCCGCTTGGGCAAACCAGACTTCATCGGCAAAGCCGCCAGCCTGTCGCGAAAGCAGCAGGGCCAGCGCATGAAACTTGTATATATGGACGTCGCCAACACGGATTCCGACTGCATGGGCAATGAGCCTGTCTATCACGGCGGCAAGGTCGTTGGTATCACCACGTCAGGTGGCTATGGTCATGCCGTGAACAAATCCTTGGCCTTCGCCTATGTGCCGCCAG
>JANOTU010000227.1:0-7024 GCA_031416515.1 Hyphomicrobiales bacterium | reverse complement strand
GTCGTGGTGGGTGGCGCTGATGTTTTCCTCGGCACGGCGCCTGCGGCGGCGTTTCTCGCGGTCGTCAAGGCCGGCATGACATCCTGGGGCGGCCACCTCTTTGGCCAGATCGGCTTGCTGATTGCTGTGGTGATTGTCATCCGCGTGTTGCCCAAAGGCATTACCGGTTTTATTCTCAAAGACCGGAGCTGAGGAAACATCATGGCCCTGCTCCGCTTGTTGAGACATCTCGAAGGCCCGCAAACCATGGGCCGGGGCCGCGTCTTCTGGACCGGATTTCTCTTGTTTCTGATTGCCGCCATCATCTATCCGCTGTTCATAGATGGCTACGCGGTGGGCAACAATGTCTACTTCCTCAATTGGACATTCATGGCGCTCGGCCTCAGCCTGATCTGGGGCTATGGCGGCTCGCTTTCTTTCGGGCAGACAGCTTTTTTTGGCATTGCCGGCTACAGCTACGGCATCCTCACCATCAATTTCGGCACAGCTTACGGCTTTGGTCTCATCGCCATTGTCCTGGCCATTCTCATTGCCGCGCTGGTTGCCGCCGTTCTTGGCTATTTCCTGTTCTTCGGGCGCATCAGCGGTGTCTTTCTCGGCATCGTCACTCTTTCGGTGACACTCGCCATTGAGCGCTTCATGGCGCAGACGGCGGGGCCGGAATGGGCGATAGGCACGGCGCGCCTCAACGGCTTCAACGGCATGAGCGGCATGCCGGCGCTCACCGTGCCGTGGGTGGGCGGGGACCTTCAACTCTATCCCGATGTGCCGCTCTATTACATTGTCCTGGGCCTGCTGGTTGTGATCTATCTGGCCTTGCGCATTCTGGTGAATTCGCGCTTTGGCAATGTGCTGGTGGCGCTGCGCGAGAACCCAGAGCGCGCTGAAATGCTGGGCTATGATATCCGCAAATACCAGCTTGGCATGTTTGTGATTGGCTCGGCGCTCGCAGGCCTTTCGGGCGTGCTCTACACCAGCTGGGGCCAATATATCACGCCCTCAAGCATGGGCATCACCGCAGCGGCTCGTCCCATCGTCTGGGTGGCGGTGGGCGGGCGTTCTGATCTTTCCGCCACCATCATCGGCACGGTTCTCGTGCTCTCGGTGTTCCAGTCGCTCACCATCTATGGCAGCCAATATGCGCTGGTGGCCATGGGATTGTTGCTGGTCATCACCGTTCTTGTGGCGCCGCGCGGGCTGATCACCAATCTGGGCCTGTGGCTGGGTGCCCGCTTTGGAAAGAAAAAATGATGGCGCTGCTGGAAACCCGCAATCTCAACAAGCATTTCGGCGGCCTGCATGTCACCGCCGATGTCAATTTCATGGTTGAACCCGGCGAAATCCACTGCCTCATCGGCCCCAATGGCGCTGGCAAGAGCACGTTGTTTCGCTTGATCCTCGGCGAGCACCGGCCATCAACCGGGCAGGTTTTCTTCGCGGGCGAGGATATCACAAAGCTCAAGCCCTTTGAGCGTATCAGACGCGGCATGAGTGTCAAATTCCAGGTGCCCGGCATTTTTGCTGCCCTCAGTGTCCGGCAAAATCTGGAAATAGCCCTTCAGCACCACGTCAAGGCGGACCAGATCGACACCGAGATCGACCGGCTTCTGGCCTTCCTGAAACTCGATGTCGTCCAGGAACAATTGGCGGGCTTTCTCAGCCACGGCCTGAAGCAATGGCTGGAAATCGGCATGGCCATCAGCCTCAAGCCGCGGCTGCTTCTGCTGGATGAGCCAACCGCCGGCATGTCGCCCGAAGAAACCTTCGCCACCGGTGAGATCGTTCAGCAACTCAACGCCGAGGGCGTATCGGTTCTGGCTGTCGAGCATGACATGACATTCGTTCGCCAGGTGGCGCACCGGGTCACCGTCCTGCATTTCGGCCGCACCTTCGCGGAAGGAACCATTGACCAGATCGTCGCTGACGAGCGGGTGGCCGCCATTTACCTGGGGCAGGAACATGGCTGAGACACTGCTCAACGTGAAGGATTTGCGGGCGGGCTATGGCGGCAAGCCGGTGCTGCAGGGCGTCAATTTGAGTGTCGCCAAGGGCGAGATTGTCGCCGTGATCGGGCGCAACGGGGTTGGCAAATCGACCCTCATGAAAACCCTGATCGGCCTCATTGGCGCCATGGCGGGCGAGGTCAGTTTCGCGGGCGACAACATCACGGCAATGGAGGCCTACAAGCGCGCCCATCTCGGCATCGGCTATGTGCCGCAGGGCCGCGATGTCTTCCCGCGCATGTCGGTGCGCGAGAACTTGCAGGTGGGCGAAGCCATGCGCGGCGGCCCTGCTGACTATGAACAGGTCTACCGGCATTTCCCGATTCTGAAGGAGCGCGGCCTGCAGCGCGCGGGCACATTGTCGGGGGGCCAGCAGCAGCAGCTTGCCATCGGCCGCGTGCTCATCGGCGCGCCCAAATTGATCCTGCTGGATGAACCCTCAGAGGGCATCCAGCCATCAATCGTCCAGGACATCGCCCGGATCATCGTCGACCTCAACAGGAATTCCGGCATAACCATCATCTTCGTCGAGCAGAATCTCGACATGATCCGGGCCATCGCCCAGCGCTGCTATGTGATGGACAAGGGCCGCATTGTGGCTGAACTCAAGCCCCACGATCTCGATGACCGTGATACAATCCGCAAATATCTGGCCGTATAATCAACAGGGAGAAAAAAATGTCTTGGTTTGAAACTTCGATCATGGCCCGCAAGGGTGTTGCAAAAGGTAAGGTCAACAAAGTTTACGCAATGACCGAGGCAGATCAGGGCAAATATCACTATGTCTATGGCCCCTATGCCGAACCTGTGCTGCGGGTTGATCCGGGCGCGGAGATTTCGGTGGAAACCCATGATGCCTTTGAGGGCAAGATCAAGACCGAGAAAGACCTTCCCAGCAAGATCCTCAACTTCCCCTATCTCAATCCGCAAAACGGCCCGATCTATGTCAATGGCGCCGAGAAGGGCGACTGCCTTGCGGTTCACATCAAGAAAATTGTGCCGCGCGGTCCCCAGCCTGCGGGCACCACTTGCCTGATTCCGGAATTCGGCGGCCTCGTCGGCACCGGCGACACCGCCATGCTTAATGCGCCGTTGCCCGAACGGGTGAAGAAACTCCATGTCGATCCCGTGACCGGCGTCAAATGGAACGACAAGATCACGCTGCCCTACGAGCCTTTCATCGGCACGCTGGGCACCTCGCCCGAGATCGAGGCCATCACCTCGCTGCAGCCTGACTATTACGGCGGCAACATGGACCTGCCCGATGTCGCCCCTGGCGCCATTGTCTATTTCCCGGTGAATGCGCCGGGAGCCCTGCTCTATCTCGGCGACTGCCACGCAGCGCAAGGCGACGGCGAGCTGTGCGGCGTTGCCATCGAGCATCCAACCGTCACCACCATCCATGTTGATCTGATCAAGCGCTGGACCTTCAAATGGGCCAGGCTTGAGAACGAGAAGGTCATCACCTGCATCGGTTCGGGCCGCCCCCTGGAGGACGCCGCCCGCATCGCCTACCGCGAGCTGGTGCGCTGGATGGCGGCTGATTATGGATTTGAGGAACTTGATGCCTACATGCTGCTGACACAAGTCGGCAAGGTGCGGCTTGGCAACATGGTCGATCCCAAGTATACGATTGGCGCATCGATATCCAAGAAACTGCTGGTCTGAAGTCACATTCACCGGAAATCAATCCGGTGACCAATAAGGAGAGAAACATGCAATTCATGAACAAACTCAGCCGCCGCGACGCCATGCGTCTGGCGGCCATGGCGACGGTGGCGGGCGCTGCGGGCATTCGCCCGGCGTTTGCCGCAGGCGCCATCAATTTCGCTGACATCGGTGTTGGCGATCCCGGCGGCGACTGGTCGAAATACAAGGCCGTCAGCGGCTATGACGTGAACCTCGTGTCGATCGGCAATGCGCCGTCGGCCATTCTCAACGTGCTCGTCGCCAGCGGCGGCCAGGGCACCTACGACATCATCAATATCGTGGGCGGCATGCAGAAGCCGCTGGTGGAGAATGATCTTGTCGAGAAAATCGACACATCAAAAATGCCGAACTGGAGCAAAGATACTTATCTCGAAGAATTCCTCGGCAAGGGCAAGCCCGGCTTCAAGTTCATTGGCCTGGGCGATGACATCTACGGTGTTCCCACCGTGCTGCAGGGCGATTCATTCGCCTATCTGCCTGAAAAAACTGGCCCGCTTGATTCCTACGCGGCGCTGTTTGATCCCAAGTGGAAGGGCTATGTGGCGCTTGAAGACAATTACACCACAGCGGCGCAGAAGACCGCGCTCTACCTCAAGGCCTCGGGCATGGCCCAGATCGGCAACCCCGATGACATGACCAAGGAAGAATTCAAGACCGTCATCGACTTCCTCATCGAACAGAAGAAGGCGGGCCAGTTCCGGGTGATCTGGAACAGCTTCGAACAGGCGGTCAATCTGATCACCAGCAAGGAAGTCTATGTGATCGATTGCTGGGAGCCCATGGTGTTCGTGGCGAAATCCAAGGGCGTAGACGCGGTCTATGCCGACCCCAAGGAAGGCTATCTGCTTTGGGCCATGGCGGCCTATATCGTCAAGAACCCCAATCGCAGCGCGGAGCAAACCACGGCGGCCTATCAGCTTCTCGATTTCATGCTGGGCGGCTGGTACGGCGCCACCATCACCAATTCGCGGGGCTACATGACCAATCCGCAAGCGCCCGAATACGCCGCCGCCAATCCGGCGGAGTTCCCCGATGGCGGCGCTGAGAAGGTGAAGGCCATCACCGCCAATGTGGCGCGGAAATTCGCCCAAGGCGGCACCTGGCAAAACCGCTGGCCCACAGAGGTCGAGTTCTACGAAGCCGAGTGGTCCCGCTTCAAGGCGGCGTGATAGGTGGCTGCAAACACAATCGGGCGGCGGGCACTTCTTTGCCTGCCGCTTTTGTTTGTGACAGCATTTCTCATTGTGCCCATGGGCCTCACTATCATGGTGAGTTTCTGGGAGCGGGCGGGCCTTAAATTCCGCCCGGCCTTTTCCCTTGCCTCATATAACGCCGTCATCGAGGGTGCGCGCATTGATGTTTTGCTGCGCAGTGTGACCGTCGCCATTGAGGCCACCGCGATATCGCTGCTGCTGGCCTACCCCATCGCCTATTTCCTCGCCCGCAAGGCCAGGCCCGAAGTCACCCGCATTGTGCTGGTGCTGTTCACGGTTCCCTTCCTCATCAACTATATCGTGCGCAATGTCGCCTGGACCAGCCTTTTGGGCCGCAATGGCGCAGTGAATGATTTTCTGCTGGCAGCGGGCGTCACTGAAGCGCCGCTCGACTGGCTGCTCTACAGCGATTTCGCCGTCTTCCTCGGCATGATCTCGACCTACATGCCCTTCATGATCTTCCCGCTGGTGCTCTCTATTGCCGCCATTGACCGGCAGTTTCTGGAAGCCAGCGCTGATCTGGGGGCGAGCGCTTTTTCCACGTTCCGCCGCATCACCCTGCCCTTGTCTCTTCCCGGCATTTTCGCCGCCATCGTCTTTGGCTTCGTGGGGTGCATGGGCGAGAGTGCGGTTCCTGTCATCATGGGCGGGGTTGGCTATGAGCTTCTCGGCAACACCATCACCAGCGCCATGGATGTGCTCAACTATCCGCTGGCGGCCGCCCTTTCGAGCCTGGTTGTTGTGCTGATGTTGATGCTGATGATCGGCTGGTATGTGGCGTTTGATCTCAAGACGTTTCTCGGCAAGATTCTTGAGTGGCGATCATGATGAAAAAACACTGGCCCATGTGGCTGCTCATCGGCGTGGTCCTGTTCATCCTCTACATGCCGATTGTGCCCGTGCTGATGCTGTCAGTGAACGGTGAGGCTGGCGAGTGGACCTGGCGCTGGTATTATGAACTTGCTCAGACCGCGCTGATCCTCAAGGCGCTGCGCACGACAGCAATCATCGCCGTCCTGGTGATGGCCCTTGCGACCTTTCTGGGGCTTCTGGCAGCGCTTGCAATCCGCGAACTGGGAATCCCGCGCCTCATCTTGCTGGCGATGCTGCTGCCGCTGTTCATTCCCGGCGTAAGCGCTGGCCTGGCCAGCGCGCTGTTGTTTTCAATCATCGGCATCAAGCCCGCCATTGCCACCATGGTCATTGTGCAAACAGTCTGGGCGCTGCCCTTCGCCACCCTGATCATTCTCACCGTCATGGCCACCTTCGATCCGGCCTATCTGGAGGCCGCCTATGTGGCCGGCGCCAATCGATGGCAGGCCTTCCGCGATATTGAATTTCCGCTGATCGCCTCCGGGCTTTATGGCGCCGCCAGTTTCTCGCTCATCATCTCGATCAATGAAACCATCCGCACCAGCGTGGTGCAGGGGCCGTGGAACACCATCCCGACCTATATCTGGTCAACCTACAAGCAAGTGGGCCTCTCGCCCGTGCTCTATGCCCTGATGGGCCTGATCATCATTTCGACAATCCTGCTGGCGTTTTCATATCTGTTCATCAGCCGCCCGCGCCGAAGCCCAGCTTAGGCCGCGATCGTCTCGATGGCGATTTCAACCGCGCGGATGGTGCGCGAAAGCTCCATGGACGCCACATCGGCGCGCTGGTGCAGTTCCATGACTTCGCCCGTGTAAAGATCGTCAAGCAGGCTGGCCACCTGTTCAGGCATATAGGGAACATGGATGAAGCCCGCAGGAATGGATGTCCCGCGCGCCGCCAGGCCCTCCATCAATGAATAAAGGCAGGCATTGCAGAGATAGGTTCCAGCGGTCGCAGACAGACGCGCCGGGATTCCCGCCTTGAGCAGGGCAGACTTGATGGGCTCAAGCGGCAGCGTTGCCCACTGCGCCGCAGCCGGGTTTTGCGCAACCGGCGTTTCCTTCAGCATCACACCGTCATTGTCAGGGATTTCAAAATCCGCCAGGTTGATGCCCACCCGCTCCAGCCGGATCATCGGCTCGCCTGGCCACAGGCCGAGGCAGATGACGGCGGAGGGGCGCACCTCATTGAGCAGCGCAAAGAGCTTACTCCGCATACCCG
>JANOTU010000226.1:0-3607 GCA_031416515.1 Hyphomicrobiales bacterium | reverse complement strand
GAGAAGGTGCCCGAAGGGCGGATGAGGGCCCTTTCACCCAAGCTCAAAACTCCTGCACGTCTACGACACCGTTAATCGCCTTGATCGCGCCCTTGATCTGCGGGGTTACGGTGAATTTATTGCCGAGTGCGAGTTCCACTTCCCTGCCCTGCTCCATCAGGAACACCAGCCGCACCGGAGATCTGCCGCCGTTGACCAGGCGCTGGGCGATAGAGTCCAAGGGCTTGGCATCGCGCACGAAAATGGTGAGGCCGGTGATCATGGTGGCGGTGGCCTTGTCGAGGACTTCAACGCCTTGCAGGCGGAGTTTCACGTCCTCGCCTTCGACATCGGCTTCCATGCGGGCGATGACGGCTTTGCCAGGTTCAAGCAGGTCGCGGCAAGTCGCCAGCGTATCCGAAAAACAGATAGCTTCGAATTGACCGCTGGGATCGGAGAAGCCCACAAAGGCGAATTTGTTGCCGGACTTGGAACGGCGTTCCTGCTTGTGGGTGACGGTGCCCGCGAGCTTGGCGGCGGTGGCCCCCTTGGTGAGGGCCTTTTCGCGGAATGCGGCCCAACTGATGACGCCGAGTTTTTCAAGGGGCTTTACATACTCATCAAGCGGATGGCCGGAGAGATAAAAGCCCACGGCCTCAAATTCCTGGGCGAGCTTGTCCATCGGCAGCCACGCATCGCGGCGCGGCAGGACGAGCTCATCGGAAGAGCCTTTGAGCGCGCCGAACAGATCATTCTGGCCGGCGGCCACTTCCGAACTGGTGCGGTTGGCCATGGCAAGGACCGATTCAACCCCGTCCAGTACTTGCGCGCGGTTGGGGTTCAAGGCGTCGAAAGCTCCCGCCTTGATCAGGCTTTCAAGGGCGCGCTTGTTGATGCTGCGGGGATCGGCGCGTCTGGCGAATGCGCCCAGTGAGGCAAAGGCGCCGCCCTGCTCCCGCGCATCGACCAATTGCTGCATGGCCCCGGCGCCGACATTTTTCAACGCCGCCAGCGCATAGAGAATGGTGCCATCCTTCACCGCGAAATCAACATTGCTGGCGTTGATCGAGGGGGGTGCCATCTTGACGCCGATGCGCTGCGCCTCCTGGCGGAATTGCATCAGCTTGTCGGTATTGCCCATGTCCAGCGACATCGACGCGGCGAGGAATTCAACCGGATGATTGGCTTTGAGCCAGGCTGTTTGATAGGCGATCACGGCATAGGCCGCCGCGTGCGACTTGTTGAAGCCGTAGCCGGCGAATTTCGCCACGAGATCAAAAATGAATTCAGCCCGGTGCGCTTCGATGCCATTGGCTGTGGCACCCTCAACAAAGCGCTCTTTCTGCGCGTCCATTTCGGATTTTATTTTCTTGCCCATGGCGCGGCGCAAGAGATCGGCCTCACCCAGCGAATAGCCCGAGAGCACCTGGGCGATCTGCATCACCTGCTCCTGATAGACCATGATGCCGTAAGTCTCTTTGAGGATCGGCTCCAGCATGGGATGCAGATAGTCCGGCTGCTCCTCGCCCTTCTTGCAGGCGATGAAGCGCGGGATATTGTCCATGGGGCCGGGCCGGTAAAGGGCGACGATGGCGATGATGTCCTCAATGCAGTCAGCATGAATTTTCTTCAGCACATCGCGCATGCCGGAACTTTCCAACTGAAACACGCCCACCTTGTCGCCGTGGCCCAGCATCTCGTAGGTTTGTCTGTCGTCGTAGGGAATATGGTCGATGTCGAAGCCAGGCTGGCGCAGGCGGATCATTTTCTGCGCCTTGTCGATCACGGTCAGCGTCTTGAGGCCGAGAAAATCGAATTTGACCAGGCCTGCTTTCTCCACATATTTCATGTTGAACTGCGTGGCGGGGAGGCTCGAGCGGGAATCGCGGTAGAGGGGAACCAGTTCTTGCAAAGGCCGGTCGCCGATGACGATGCCCGCCGCATGGGTGGAGGCGTTGCGGTTCAGGCCTTCGAGTTTCAGCGCGATTTCAAACAGTGTCTTGACCGCCGCGTCGCGGTCGCGTTCTTCTTGCAGGCGCGGCTCTTGCTCGATGGCCTGCGCCAGTGTCACCGGATTGGCGGGGTTCATCGGGATCAGTTTTGAAAGCCGGTCGACCTGGCCGTAAGGGAGTTGCAACACGCGGCCCACATCGCGCGTCACCATGCGGGCCTGCAATTTGCCGAAGGTGATGATCTGCGCCACGCGGTCAGCGCCGTGGCGCTGCTGCACGTAGTGGATCACCTCGTCGCGCCGGTCCTGGCAGAAATCGATATCGAAATCCGGCATCGACACACGCTCAGGATTGAGAAAGCGCTCGAACAGGAGATTGAAGCGGAAAGGATCAAGATCAGTGATGGTGAGCGCGTAAGCCACCATGGAGCCAGCGCCCGAGCCGCGCCCCGGCCCCACCGGAATGCCCTTTGAGCGCGCAAAGCGGATGAAATCGGCAACGATGAGGAAATAGCCGGGGAACCGCATCTTGATGATGACATCCAGCTCGAAATCGAGGCGCTGCGCATATTCATCGTGGCTTCGGCCTTCGATCAGCCCGCGGGTTTGCAGGCGCTGCTCAAGCCCCGCATGAGCCTCGCGGCGAAGCTCGATGCCTTCATCGCCCGCCGCAAAGCGCGGCAGGATGGGATCGCGCGAACGCACTTTGAAGGCGCAGCGCTGGGCAATCTCAACGGTGTTTTCGATGGCCTCCGGCAAATCAGCAAAGAGTGCGGCCATGGCGGCTTGCGGTTTGAAATAATGTTCGGGCGTCAGACGTCTGCGATCCTCGGCGGCAATCACCGCGCCATCGGCAATGCAGATCAGCGCGTCATGGGCGGCGTAGTCATCAGGCCTGGCGAAATAGGCCTGGTTGGTGGCCACCAGCGGCACATCCAGATCATAGGCCAGTTCAACGAGGCCCGGCTCCGCAGCGCGTTCGGCTTCAGTGCCGTGACGCTGCAGTTCGATGTAAAGCCGGTCGCCAAAAATGCGGGTGAGCGTTTCAACATGAGCACGGGCCAGTGACATCTGCCCCTGCACCAGCGCATCATTGATCGGGCCTTGTGGACCACCCGTCAGGCAGATGAGGCCCTCGCCATGAGTCTCCAGCAAAGCCAGCGGCACATGCGGCTCGGCCACATCGCTGGTATCGAGATAGGCCCGGCTCGAAAGCTTCATCAGGTTTCGGTAGCCGGTCTCGTCCTTGGCAAGCAGCGCCAGCGATGGCAGCCGCCGCAAGCCAGCTTGCGGGCGGAGCGCATCAGGCTGGGCGGCAGCGGCGAGATCAACTTTCAAGGTGCAGCCGATGATGGGTTGAATACCCTTCTCGGCAAGCGCCTCAGAAAATTCCAGCGCGCCAAAGAGATTTCCCGTATCGGTGATGGCAAGGGCTGGCATTTTCGCAGCCTTGGCCAGTTCCGCCATCTGCTTGATGTGGAGAGCGCCTTCGGACAGTGAATATGTCGAGTGGGCGCGGAGATGGATGAAGGTGACGGTCATGACGAAAGGCCTGAGCAAACACTTTCCTCCCCCCGCAGGCTAATGAATGCACACATCTTTTGTCCTTCCTATGCGAGCGCTTCTGTGATTCTGTGTGCCTACACCAGTGATTCGGTTGTAAGGAGGTCTGGCCAT